>JAPSGM010000158.1 GCA_031177555.1 Chloroflexota bacterium | reverse complement strand
CTGCTCCTGGACGAGGCGCTGGCCGGGCTCAACCCGGCCGAGATCGACAACGCGGTCGGGGTCGTGCGGCGGATCCACGCCTCCGGCATCACCATCGTGCTGGTGGAGCACCTGCTGCGCGTGGTCAGGCAGCTGGCCACCCGCGTCGTGGTGCTGGACCAGGGGCTCACCCTGGCCGCCGGGGCGCCGGAGACGGTCATGCGCAACCCGGAGGTCGTGCGCGCCTACCTGGGACGGCAATCTGAGGGGCAGGCCGGTGCTTGAGGTGCGCGGCCTCCGGGCGCAGTACGGCGAGGCGGTCGCGCTGCGGGGCGTCGACCTGGACGTGCGCGATGGCGAGGTGGTCAGCATCGTGGGGCCGAACGGCGCCGGCAAGTCGACGCTGGTGAACACCATCGCCGGCCTGCAGCGCGCCAGCGAAGGGCGGATCGTGATGGACGGCCACGACGTGACCCGGCTCCCCTCTCACCGGGTCTGTGGCCATGGCCTGGCCATCGTGCCGGAGGGACGCCGCATCTTCCCGGGCATGACGGTGCAGGACAACCTGGACCTGGGTGCCTACCGCTCCGAGGCCCGCGACGGCCACGCTGCCTCGCTGGCACGGGTGCTCGACCTCTTCCCCAGGCTGCGGGAACGGGCGGGCCAGCGGGCCGGCACGCTCAGCGGCGGGGAGCAGCAGATGCTGGCCATCGGTCGCGCGCTGATGGCGCAGCCCCGCCTGTTGCTCATGGACGAGCCGTCGCTGGGCCTGGCCCCGGTGGTGGTGGACGAGGTCTTCGACGTGATCCGTGCCATCCAGTCGGCCGGCGTCAGCGTCCTGCTGGTGGAGCAGAACGCCCAGCGCGCCTTCGAGGTCGCGGGCCGCGGTTACCTGCTGGCCGAGGGGCGAATCGTGCAGGCCGGGACGTCGGAGGAGCTCGCCGCGAACCCCGAGATCCGGCGCCTGGTGCTGGGCGTTTAGGTTCGATTCAGGCCCGCGACGCTTCCGGGCTCCGGCGCTTCCGCCTCCGCCTCCGATTCCGCGGCCGGCTCCCGCCGAGCTCCCGCCTCGCGGCGCGCCGCGTCGTGCGAATCGCGGCCCTCCACGAACCAGATGGCATGGACCGGCGTGTCCCCCACGTTCACCAGCCGGTGGGGCGTGGTCGAGTCCAGCGATACCGCGTCCCCGGGCTGCAGCACGTACTCGTTGAACCCGATCGTGACCTGGAGCGACCCGCTCAGCACGTAGCCCCACTCGTGGCCGGAGTGGCGCTGGTAGGCGTCCTCCGGGCTCGACGCCCCGCCCACCTCGTAGATGACGTAGAGGAACTCGGTGCCAGGCTCGGAGCGCGTGGTCAGCCGCTCCCAGATGACGCCCGACGCCAGTCGGATGCGCTTGCGCTGGTTGGCGGGCTGGATCGGGCCGGACGGCGCGTCCTGGACCGATTCGTCCGGCCGCGTGCCGTCGCCGGCGTTGCGCTCCACGCGCCGATCGAACAGCAGCTCGTCCAGCGAGATATCCAGCTCCGCCACGATGGCATACAGGGTGCTGACCGATGGGTTGGCCCGCCCGCGCTCGATCTGCGAGATCAGGCTGGGGGAGACGCCAAGCCGCTCCGCCAGATCACGGAGGCTGAGGTGCAGCTCCTGGCGTCGCGAGCGGAGCCGCTCGCCGATCTGGGGGTAATCGGGCCGCACCACCCGCGCGGCCGGCTCTGCCCGATCCAATGCGGCGCCTCAGGTGATCATCCAGCCGCCGTCGACCCGCAGGTCGACGCCGTTGACGGCCGGGTTCTCGAGCAGGAAGCGCACGGCATCAACGATATCCGCCATCGTCGTCAGCCGTCGCGTCGGAGTGCGCGCCACCACGTGGTCGAGGGACTTGTCCTTCCAGTACGGGCTGTCGCCCACGATGCCGGGGTGGATCGCGTTGACCCGGATCGGCGCCAGCTCGGTGGCCATGGTGCGGACCATGCCGACCACGCCGCCGTTCACCGTTGTCACCGTGGTGGAGCCCGGGTACGGCCGGTCCTTGGCGAGGCCGCCGAACACGACGATGGCGGCCTGGTCGTCCATCCGGTCGAGCAGGCTGTGGACGACCTCCGAGTAGCCCACCAGCTTCAGCGTGACGAGGTGCAGGGCCCGCCCAATGTCGAACTCGCGGATCGTGTTGTGGTCGCGGTCGATGGCCGCCAGCACCAGGTAACGGACCTTGCCGACCGACGACAGCGCCCCGGCGATCGCCTCCGGCCGGGTCAGGTCCAGCTCCAGCCCGGTGGCGCGCGGACCCAGCTCCGCGCACGCCGCGCGGGCGCGCTCCTCATCGGTGCAGGTGATCACCACCTCGGTGCCGGCGCTGACGTAGTGGGCCGCGATCTCGCGGCCGATGCCCCGGTTGCCCCCGACGATGACGACGCTGCCCTCGGCTGCCACTGCTGCGCTCCTTCTCTCAGCTGGACTCGAACCGCTTCCAGACATCCACCCAGCGGTAGGCGTGGCGGGCCGGCGGCTGCGGCGCCTGCGTCTCGATCCAGCGCACGCGTCCGGTCCCGGTGTTGAAGAACCCGTGGGTGGAGCCCACGCCCGCGAACACGACGTCCCCGGCACGGACGGTGTACTCCCGGCCGTCCAGCACCGCCTCGATCTCTCCCTCCAGGAAGAAGTACGTTTCCTCGAACGGGTGGTCGTGGACCTGGGCGGCGCCGTTCGGCTCGTAGTCGACGGTGAACATGGTCAGCAGCTCGGCGCCGAAGGTGCGGTCGACCAGCATCTTCACGCTGATGCCGCTGTACGCCAGCAGGGCGGTGTCCATGCCCGCCGGCCGCCGGCCGCGGGCCCCGTCCGGCAGTGCCAGCGCCTCGGCCTGGGGCGGCGTGCCGGGGTAGTGGCCCACCCATCGGTTGCCCGGATGGCCGAAGGCCGGGCGGGCCGGCGCGGCGTCGGACTCCAGCGCCTCGGCCGGAAACGTGTCCGCTCGTCTCTCCTCTGGGGCGGTGCGCATCGGGGTGCTGATCGTCAGCCAGCGCGCCTCGTCGTCGGCCGGGTTGCTCCAGCCGTGCGCGAGGCCGATGGGGGCCAGCGCGAAGTCCCCGGCTTCCAGCCTGAGGCGTCGTTCTCCGAGCTCCAGCACGGGTCCGCCGGCCAGGACGTAGACCGCCGCCTCGAAGGAGTGCATGTGCCGTCCGACACGGCCGCCGGGCTCCAGGCGCGAGACCGAGAGCTCGCTGTGCGTCGCCCCGGTGTCGCGGCCGACCAGCGTGTGGCGAGCGAGACCGGTGGCCCGCTCGGCGGGATCGGAGGAGGCCGGCCCGAACGACCAGTCCACCCGCGCCACGTGATGCACCACGCGCAGGATTGTAGCGACACTGCACGCTGCAATGAAACGGGGTTGAAACCCGGCGGCGGCCGCGAGGATAATCGAGCCCGCAGATGCGGAGCTGACCGCCACAGACGAAGCCCCGTAGGAGGTACGAACGTGAGCGCCGTCGAATCCCCGCCCGCGGCCGCGATTCGCCCGCCGGCCTCGCCCGGCTCGATGAACGTCGACTGGGAGGAGCGCGTCAACCCCGAGCGGCTGCGCACGTATCGCCTCGGCCGCGCGCGCGACGCGCTCGCCGCCTCCCAGCTCGGCGCGCTCCTGCTGTTCGACTTCAACAACATCCGCTACGTGACCAGCACGCACATCGGGGAGTGGGCCAGGGACAAGATGACCCGCTACGCCCTGCTGACGCGGGGCGGGGCGCCGCACCTGTGGGACTTCGGCTCGGCGGCCAAGCACCACCGCCTCAACTGCCCGTGGCTGCCGCCCGAGAACGTCCGCGGCGGGATGATCGGGCTGCGTGGGGCGGTGGCGCCGGAGGCGGGCCTGTTCACGCGTGCCGCGCGCGAGGTCGCCCAGATCCTGCGCGACGAGGGCGTGGCCGACATGCCGCTGGGCGTCGACATCCTGGAGCCGCCCATGCAGGCCGCGCTCGAGGCGGAGGGCATCACCGTGCGCGACGGGCAGCAGGTCATGCTCGACGCGCGCGAGGTGAAGTCGGCCGACGAGATCACGCTGCTCAACACCGCCTGCGCCATGGTCGACGGCGCCTACCAGCTCATCGCCGAGCGGCTCAAGCCCGGCGTGCGGGAGAACCAGCTGGTGGCCGACGTGACCAAGGCCCTGTTCGACATGGGCTCCGAGCACGTCGACAACATCAACGCCGTCTCCGGGGAGCGTTGCTCGCCCCACCCGCACGTCTTCAGCGACCGCCTCATCCGACCCGGCGACCAGGCGTTCTTCGACATCATCCAGACCTACGTCGGCTACAAGACCTGCTACTACCGGACGTTCACGGTCGGGACGGCCACCGACGCGCAGCGCGACGCGTACAAGCGAGCCCGCGAATGGATCGACGCATCCATTGAGCTCATGAAGCCGGGCGTCACCACCGACCAGGTCGCGTCGGTCTGGCCCAGGGCCCAGGAGTTCGGGTTCGACAGCGAGATGGAGTGCTTCGGCCTGCAGTTTGGGCACGGCGTGGGCCTGTTCCTCCACGAGCGGCCGATCATCAGCCGCCTGAACTCGATGGACAACCCGATCGAGCTCAAGGAGGGCATGGTGATCGCGCTGGAGACGTATTGCCCCGCCACCGACGGCTACTCCGCGGCGCGCATCGAGGAGGAGGTAGTGGTCACCGCCGATGGGCCCCAGGTGATCACCCGCTTCCCGTCGCAGGACCTGTTCGTGGCGAACGAGTACTGATGGCGACCCCGGCGGCCACCCGAACCGATATCGCCCCGGACCTCCGCCTGCGCCTGTACCGCACCATGGTCGAGTGCCGCCGGTTCGAGCAGCGCACGCACGAGCTGTTCCTGGCCGGGCTGGTGCGCGGCACGACCCATCTCGGCATCGGGCAGGAGGCGGTGGCGGCCGGCTTCGCGGCCGCGATGCGCGAGGGCGACTGGACGTTCTGCACGTACCGCGGCCACAACCACAACCTGGCGCGAGGGGTGCCCATGGCGCCGGCGCTGGCCGAGCTGATGGGCAGGCAGGGCGCGCTCAACGGTGCAAAGGGCGGCTCCATGCACCTGACCAGCGTGGCGCACGGGGTGATGGGCTCCTATGCGATCGTGGGCGCGCACCTGCCCGTGGCGGTGGGCGCGGCATGGTCGGCCCAATACCGCGCCTCGGGCCAAGTGGCGGTGTGCTTCTTCGGCGACGGGACCACCAACATAGGCGCCTTCCACGAGGCG
>JAPSGM010000349.1 GCA_031177555.1 Chloroflexota bacterium | reverse complement strand
GGCCCGCGTCCCACTCGCCCCCGCAGCTGGTGCAGCTGCGCGAGCCCGAAGCGCTCAGCATCCTCGACGACCATGACGCTGGCGTTCGGCACGTCGATGCCGACCTCGATCACGGTCGTGGCGACCAGCACGTCACGCTCCCCCACGGCGAAGGACTGCATGGTCGCGTCGCGGTCGTTGGGGCGCTGCTGCCCGTGCACCAGCCCGATGCGCAGGCCCGGCAGCGCGGCCCGCAGCCGCTCGACTTCGGCCTCGGCCGAGGCCACGGTCAGGGCCTCGCTCTCCACGACCAGCGGCACCACCACGAAGGACTGGCGGCCCGCCTCGGCCTCCGACGCCAGGAACGCTTCGATCCGCGGCAGCGCCGATCGGTCGCGGATCTCGGTGCGCACCGGCTGCCGGCCGGGCGGCAGCTCGCGGATCGTGGAGATCGACAGGTCGCCGTAGAAGGTGAGGGCCAGGGTGCGCGGGATCGGCGTGGCGGTGAGCGCCAGGACGTGCGGCTCCAGCCCCGCCCCCTTGGCCTGCAGCGCGGCGCGCTGCGCGACACCGAAGCGGTGCTGCTCGTCGACGACCGCCAGGCCAAGCCGGCGGAAGGTGACCGCCTGGCTGATGACGGCGTGCGTGGCGATCACGACCTCCGCCTCGCCCGCCTCGATGGCGTCGTGGATGCGGCGCTTAGCTGAGGCCTTCAGGGACCCGGACAGGAACTCCGTGCGCACGCCGAGCGCCGACAGCAGCGGGGCGAGGCCGGCATGATGCTGCCGTGCCAGGATCTCGGTGGGCGCCATCAGGGCTCCCTGCCAGCCGGCCCCGACCGCCGCGGCCAGGCCGACCGCTGCCACCGCCGTCTTGCCGCTGCCCACGTCGCCCTGCAGCAGCCGGCGCATCGGCCGGTCGCTGGCCAGGTCGCCCACCAGTTCGTCCACCGCACGGCGCTGGTCACGGGTCAGCGCGAAGGGCAGGGCGGCCAGCAGCCGTTCCAGCTGCTCCTCTCCGACCTCGACGCGCGGCGCGGTGAGCGCCTGGCGGGCCAGGCGCGCCTGCGCCAGGGTGAGCTGCAGGGCCAGCAGCTCGTCGAAGGCCAGGCGGTCCAGCGCGGCCGGGACGTCGGCGGCCTCCTCCGGGAAGTGGGCCGCGCGCAGCGCCTCGGCCAGCGGCATCAGGGCGGCGCGCTCCTCAGGCTGCAGCGGGTCGGCGACCGCCGGCAGGGCGCGCTCCAGGGCGCGCGCCAGCAGCTCGCGGACCCGGCGCTGCGTCACGCCGCCGACCAGCCGGTAGACCGGCACCACCCGTGCGGTATGCATCGACTCGCGGCCCGCCGGCGAGAACTCGGGAGAGGAGAACTGCGGCCGCCAGCCGCGCATGGTCACCTTGCCGCTGACCACGACCTCGGCGCCCGCGCGCAGGCGGTTCTCCACGAAGCGCCGCCCGAACCAGACCGCCTCGGCGCTCCCGCTGTCGTCGGCGAGCTGCGCGATGACGCGCTGCGGCCGGCGACCGAAGCCCTTTTCCACGCGCACGTCGGTGATCCGCACCCGGGCCGACTGCTTCTCGTCCGGTACCAGCTCGCCGAGCGGGCGCAGCGCGCTGAAGTCGTCGTAGCGGAACGGCAGGTAGAACAGGGCCTGCCGCGACGTCTCGATGCCCAGCCGGGCCAGCGTCCCGATCCCACGACCGATCTCGGGCAGGACGACGCGGATGGGCCGGTCCAGGTCCTCGGCGGTCAGCGGCCGCGCCGCGCTCGACAGGGTCATCGCCGCGCCGCCGTCAGATTGCACCGCCCGATCCTAGCGTGCTACCCTTCGCCCGTTCCGGCGGCGCCAACCGTGGTGCGCCGGTTCCTTCATGATTGGAGACCTCGATGGCTCGACAGTGCCAGATCTGCGGCAAGAAGCCGATCACCGGCTGGAACCCGCAGTCGGTCGGGATGAACCGCAAGCGCGCCCTGCGCCGCTGGATCCCGAACCTGCAGTCGGTCAGCGTTCGGCGGGGTGGCCGCAGCGTGCGCCTGCAGGCGTGCACCTCCTGCCGCCGAACCCTGGAGAAGGCCTAGCCACCCGTCGGGCCGGGGCGGATGCGCCCGCGTCGC
>JAPSGM010000348.1 GCA_031177555.1 Chloroflexota bacterium | reverse complement strand
GTGGCCGCCTGCGCGCACGAGCTCGCGGCGGCGAAAAAAAACTAGGACGGCAAGCCTAGCTTGACGGAACCTCGCCCTCGGGTCTAGCATGCGCCTCCCGTTTCGGGGAGATGACGCGCGAGGGCGGAGATGGCACGACGGCGCGGTCGGCCACGGGCGACGGCGGAGCGACGACTGGAGCCGAATCGGGAACGCTGCTGGAGTTGCGGCGGTCCGCTGTGGGTGGCGTACCACAACCGGCGGCGGCTGACGTTCCTGGACGAGGTGGTCCAGTTCACCCTGGTCATCCGTCGCTGTCGGACGCGGTCGTGTGTGCGCTATCAGCGGGCGTATCGGCCCGAGGAGGAGGGTGCGCTGGCGCTGCCGCACGGTGAGTTTGGGCTCGACGTGATCGCGCTGGTCGGGCAGCTCCGCTACCGCGAGCATCGGAGCATGCCAGAAATCCACGAGGAGCTGGGACGGCGCGGCGTGGTGCTGGCCGAGCGGACGGTCACGAACCTGATCGAGCGGTACGAGGAGCTGGTGGCGCTGCGGCTGACCGACCAGCACCGGCTGCGGGATCGGCTCGCGCGTGAGGGCGGCGTGGTGCTGGCGCTCGATGGCATGCAGCCGGACGTCGGCCATGAGGTGCTTTGGGTGATCCGCGAGTGCCTGACCGGCGAGCCGCTGCTGGCGCGCAGCCTGCTCAGCGGGACCGAGGCCGACCTGGCCGCGCTGCTCCGGGAGGTGAAGGACGCGCTGCCGGTCCCGATCCTGGGCGTCGTCTCGGATGGACAGCAGTCGATCGGCCGGGCCGTCGCGAGCGCATTGCCCGGGATCCCCCACCAGCGCTGCCAGTTCCACTATCTCCGGGAAGCCGCCCGGCCGGTCTATGAGGCCGATCGGCACGCCAAGAAGGAGCTGAAGAAGGCAGTGCGCGGAGTGCGGCCGATCGAGCGGGCGGTGGAAGGCCGTACCACTCCCGAGGCCGAGGTCACGCGCGGCTATTGCCTGGCGGTCCGGAGCGCGCTCACCGACGACGGGCGCCCGCCGTTGTGCGCCTCCGGCCTCAAGCTCCGCGATCGGCTCGAAGCGATCGATGCCTCGCTCGGCCGCCTGGCGGAAAAGGGGGCCTGCCGACCGAGCTGAGACGGCTGCGGGCGCTGGTTGCCAAAGGGCTCGCCGTGACGGAGGCGATGTGGCCGGCCATTCGCGTCGCCTACGACTGGGTCCACCGGGCGGCACGACTCCTGGAGAATGAGGACGAGTTGGCCGGCTGCGAGGTCCGACAGCGGATGGACGACCTGCTCGCCGAGATCCGGGACGGCCAGGCAACCGTCGGCACGCTCCAGCCGGCCGTAGCGCACTTCCTCAAGGTGAGCGCCAGCTACTGGCCGGGCCTCTTCCACTGCTACGACATCCCGGGGCTGCCCCGGACCAACAACCTCCTGGAGCACTTCTTCGGCTCCGTCCGCTATCACCACCGTCGCGCCAGCGGGCGCATCCGCGCCTCGGCAGGCACCGTGGTTCGGGGTTCAGTCCGGGCCCTCGCCTCCGCCGCCGCGCGTCTCCGCCCATTCGGCGAGTACGCACTGCGCCATCCCAACCTGGACCGGTGGCGAGACCTGCGCCAGTCCCTCGACCTGCGCCAGGAAGCACGCCGCCAACAGGGACGCTTCCGTAAGAACCCAGCAGCCTACTTGGCCGCACTGGAGGCCACGTCACTCAAGCCGAGTTTGCCGTCCTAGAAAAAAAAGACCCTGAGCGCGAGCGAACGTGACTGGGTGGCGCGCCGGGTCTGGAGCAAGCTCGCCGCGCTGGTCGATCCGGCCGCCTGGGTCTGGCTCGACGAGACCGGCAGCCACCTGGGGTACACGCCGACCCACGCGCGGGCAACGCGCGGCCAGCGGGCGTACGCCTCGGCACTGCGGAACCGGGGCGAGAACAAGACCGTGCTCGCCTCCCTGTCGCTCGCGGGCGTCGGCCCGACGATGCGCTTCGATGGACCGATGACCACCGAGCGCTTCGAGCGCTACATCCGCCACGTCCTCGCTCCCACCCTCCGACCCGGCCAGATCGTCGTCGCCGACAACCTCCGCGCGCACCACAGCGAGCG
>JAPSGM010000157.1 GCA_031177555.1 Chloroflexota bacterium | reverse complement strand
TCCCAGGCCACGGTCGAGGCCGGCCGCAAGGGAAGCCGCATGTCCATGCGGGCCTCCAGCAGGTCGACACGGCTGCGCAGGGCCGCCACCTCCCCGCGCGCCTCGCCGAGCGCCAGCAGGGCCTGGCCGTAGCGCTCGGTCAGGTTGCGGAACTCGGTGAGCAGCTCGCGGAAGGGGCTCGCCTCGGGGTGCGTGCCGCCGTTCGCAGGCGGCCGCGGGAGCGGAGGATCGGCCTCGAAGCGCTGCGGCGGCGTGGCCGGTCGCAGGAAGACGCGCATGTCGGCGCGGCCCTCGGATGCCCCGACCAGCACGCCTCGCGCGATCAGCTCCCAGACGCGCCCCTGCGAGACTCCGAGGACCTCGGCCGCCTCTTCAACCGAGTAGCCGTCCATACGGGTCCGATAGCGTAACGCCTGCTGTCGAGCATGGCAGCCGATCGAGTAGCATCGGCCCTCGATGACGACCTCCCAGCGCGTCCCCACCCTGGCGGGACATGACTTCCAGCTGCCACGCGCTCTCGACGGGTTGGGCGAGCTCGCCTACAACCTTTGGTGGACCTGGACGCCCCGCGCCGGCTCGCTCTTCTCGCGCATCAACGGGCTGGCCTGGTCGCGCTACCGCAACCCGATCGCCGTCCTGGCATCGGCCCATGCCTCGCGCTGGGCGGAGCTGGAGGCGGACGAGGACTTCATGGTCGACGCCAGCCGGCTGCTCGACGAGTTCACGCGCTACATGCAGAACGGCGCCGACGCCTGGTACCGCCGCCAGGCGGAGGCCGATCCGGAGGGGCGCTTGCCCGGCCCGGTCGCTTATTTCTGCGCCGAGTACGGCCTGCACGAGTCGATGCAGATCTACTCCGGCGGCCTGGGCGTGCTCGCCGGCGACCATCTGAAGTCGGCGTCCGATGCCGCGCTGCCCTTCGTCGGCGTTGGCCTCCTGTACCGCCGCGGCTACTTCCGCCAGCAGATCGACGCCGATGGCCACCAGGAGCACGCCCAGCCCGACCTGGACCCCGGGCAGCTACCGCTGCGACGCGCCCGCGGCCCGCGCGGGCAGGCGCTGGAGGTGGCCATCGAGTTCCCCGGACGCCGCGTGCACGCCGCGGTCTGGGTGGCCCAGGTCGGTCGCTTGCCGCTGCTGCTGCTCGACACGGACATCCCCGCCAACGACCCCGCCGACCGCCCGATCACCCACATCCTCTACGTCCGCGGCCGCGAGATGCGCCTCTGCCAGGAGATGGTGCTGGGCATCGGTGGCGTGCGCGCGCTGCGCGAGCTGGACATCCAGCCGGCGGCGTGGCACCTGAACGAGGGGCATTCGGCATTCCTGCTCCTCGAGCGCGCGCGCGAGCTCCTGGGCCAGGAGCCCGGCCTGGCACCCGGCGAGGCGCTGCGCCGCGTGGGGCGCGACGCGGTCTTCACCATTCACACCCCGGTCCCGGCGGGCAACGAGGTCTTCGACCGCGGCCTGGCAACCAAGAACCTATCTCTCATCCTGAACGAGATGGGGTTGCCGGCCGGCGAGCTGATGGAGCTCGGCCGCGGTCGCACCGACGACCCTGAGGCCGGCTTCGACATGACCGCCTTCGTCCTGCGCCACGCGTCCGATGCGAACGCCGTGAGCCGGCTGCACGGCACCACGGCAACCGAGACATGGCAGCCCGTCGCCGGCCACCCGGTGCAGGCCATCACCAACGGCGTCCACGTCTCGACCTGGCTGGGGCGGCCGATCCGCCGCCTCTACGAGCGCGCGCTGGGCGCCTCGCTTGGCGCGGACCTGTCCGATGCGGCGCTGGTCGATCGTCTGTCCGCGGTCGACGACTTCGACCTGTGGTCGTCCCACCTGCAGCAGAAGCGGGAATTCATGAACTTCACCGAGGGGCGCCTGGCACGGCAGTTCGCCCGGCACGGCGAGTCGCCCGACGAGTTGCGCCAGATCGGCAACGCGCTCAACCCGGCCGCTCTGGTGATCGGCTTCGCACGGCGCTTCGCCACCTACAAGCGGGCCGACCTGCTGTTCCGCGACGAGGACCGCCTGGCGCGGCTCCTCTCGAACCCGGGCCGCCCGATCCAGATCGTGCTGGCCGGCAAGGCGCATCCCGCGGATCGGCCCGGGCAGCAGGTGATCCAGCGCATCTTCGAGCTGTCGCGTTCCGAGCGGCTGAGGGGACGCGTCTTCATCCTCGAGGACTACGACATGCGCATCGCCCGCTTCCTGGTCGGAGGCGTCGACATCTGGCTCAACAACCCCCGCCGCCCGATGGAGGCGTCCGGCACCTCCGGCATGAAGGCGGCGCTCAACGGCATCCCATCGGTCAGCGTCCTGGACGGCTGGTGGGACGAGGGCTACAACGGCCGCAACGGCTGGGCCATCGGCGATCGCGAGGTCGAGGGCGACGAGGGGGCGCAGGACGGCGAGGACGCCGAGTCGCTGTACCGCCTCCTGGAGGACGAGATCGTCCCGCTCTTCTTCGAGGTCGACGAGAACGGGATTCCCGTCGGCTGGGTCCGCGTCATGCGCGAGGCGGTGGCGGGCTCGCTGTGGCAGTTCAGCTCCGCGCGCATGCTGCGCGAGTACGTGGCCCGGCTGTACCTGCCCGCCGTGCGGTCCCGGGAGCCCGCGACCGCCTGATCTTCGAGCGAGGGAGGGGTGGACGGCCCGCGTACGATGTGCCGGTGACCGCCACGGGCACCGCCACGACCGGCCAGCCACTCACCCCGTTGCAGCAGGACCTGATCGCGCTGCTCGAGGCCACGCGCCAGGCTGAGCGGGAGCTGTTCGACACGCTCGGCGCCGGGCTAGGCGCTCCGGTCGGCGAGGAGGGCTGGACGGCGAAGGACGTCCGGGCGCACCTGGCGGCGTGGCGATCGATCGAGGCGCGGCGCCTCCTGGCCGCTTCCGGCGTCGCCGGGTTCGAGCCCTCCGACCCGCAGCCGGGCGACCCGGTGGACGAGTCGAACGCCAGCATCCACGCCGACCGCTCGGCGTGGACCTCCACGCAGGTCGCAGCCGCGGCCGACGCGAGCATCGACGAGCTGATCGCGGCCATCCGGTCGAGCTCGAACGAGGCCCTCTGCGCGTGCGACGACATCGCTGCCGGCATCGGCGCCAACGGCGTGAACCACGCGCTGGGGCACCTGAGCGACATCGCCCGACTCGCGCGCGCGAAGGACCGGTTCGCCGCCTTCGGCGCGGAGGTCGAGGCCGTGCTGCAGCGTAACCACCTGCTGCCGCGGGACTCGGGCGTGATGCTCTACAACATCGCCTGCCACAGCGCCCTCACCGGCAGGACCGATGACGCCCGGCGCCTGCTGTCCACCGCCCTTGCCCGCCGCCCGGACCTGCGCGAGTACGCCCGCGACGACCCCGATCTCGCATCCATGCGCGCCTACCTGGAGCCGCCCCCGGTGGGCTGAGGCTCCCGACCGGAGTGCCGGCGCCGCGCCGAACGCCGTCGCGCAGCCGCGGAGCCGTCTGCCCGCCGCCTGACGTCTTGAGTCGCTATCCCGATGCGGGCACGTGTACGCCCGCCGTCCCATCGGTCCCGGTGGAGGTATGGGTCTAGGGCAGGTACCTTCGCGGGTTCTCCCACACCCCGTGGTCGTTGACCGCGAAGTGCAGGTGGCAGCCGGTCGAGAACCCAGTGCTCCCCTCGTAGCCGATGACCTGGCCGCCGTTCACCACCTGTCCCGGCCGCACGATGACTCGCGCCTCCAGGTGCCAGTACCAGGTCTGGATGTCGCTGCCGTGGTCGATGATCACCCCGAAGCCGGTGTCGTAGGGCAGCAGCGGCTGCCCCGAGGCGACCACCACCCCGGCCTTCGATGCCATCACCGGCGCGCCGCAGCCGCTGGCCATGTCGATCCCGCCGTGGAAGTGCGGGTAGTAGGTGCCGTTGTAGGTGTATGGCGGCTCGAGGGCGAAGCTGGTGGGCCCCCACTCCTGGGTGATGCGCGGTGCGGCCTCCGGCCAGCGGAAGCCTGTCGGCGAGGTGCGGTTGTCGTTCTCTCGGCGACGCCTCGCCTCCTCCTCCGCCTGCCGGCGCCGGGCCTCCTCGAGCGCTTCCTGCTCGGCCACGAGCCGGTTGACGAGCTGCGACGCGGCGGCGAAGGCCCGCTCGTTCGCGGCGATCTGCCTCTTGACGTCGCCCTTCGCCTGCAGCGCGGCGTTGAGCGCGGACTCCTGCTCGGCCTGCTTGCGCTCCGCCGCGGCCTTCAGCTGGGCGGTGCGCTTCTCCAGCTGCTCGAGCTGCTGCTTGCGCTCCCGGAGGATCGCCTCCTCCGCCGACGCGGCGACACGCGCCTCGCGCAGCGCGCTGCGCCCCTGGCGCAGGGTCGCCTCCTTGACGCTGAGCTCCTCGCGGATGGCGCGGATCTCGTCGGCGAGGGCCTGGTCCTGCTCGGACACCGTGAGCAGGTACCCGACCTGGCTCGTGGCGGCGTCGAGCGAATCGGCACTGAGGATCAGCTCCAGCAGGGAGGTCTGCGACTGCTCGTAGGCCGACCGCAGGTGGTCTTCCAGCAGGGCCTCGCGGGCGGCGAGCTCCTCCGTCTGGAGCGCGATCTCGGCCGCCACGGTGGCGAGCCTGGCGTCCATCGCCTCGATCTCGGCGCGCAGCTGGACGAGGTGCTCGGTGATCTCCTGGACCTGCTGCCGGACTTCACCAAGCAGCTGGACCACGCGCTCGTATTCGGAGGTGATCTGGGCCAGCTGCGCCTCGGCGACGTCGAGCTTGTCCTCGAGGGCCGCCGACGTAACCCGAAGGCTCGCCAGGCGCACGCGCTGATCGGCCAGCTGGCGCTCGATGGCTGCCTTCTGGGCTCGCGCTTCGGAGATGGGGTCCGCGGCCAGGGCCGGGTCGCGGGGAGTGCTGCCGACGAAGCTGCCTGCGACCGTCACCAGGGCAATCAGGGTGACGGCGAGGCGCGCCCGTCGCCTCATGAACCGATGCTGCCTCTGTTGTCCAAGGGTGTGCCCTGCCCTCGTCCTGCGTGGTTCCGAGCCATGCTAACCGGCCCTTCCGGCGCGTGACGGGCCCGAATGTACTACAGCGTAGTACCCCGATGCACCCGTTTTGGACCGGTACCCAGCCGGCCAGCCGGGTCAGCGCCGCAACCGTCCGGACAGCCAGCGCACCAGCGCCGCGGCCACGGCCCCGCCGATGGCCAGCGCCCAGCCGGGAACCGCCCGTTCCTCCTCGGCCGCCGCATCCGTCGCCCGCGCGATCGCCACGGAGGAGGCCGCA
>JAPSGM010000033.1 GCA_031177555.1 Chloroflexota bacterium | reverse complement strand
CGATCCGCTCACCTCCACGCCGATGAAGCCGCCGCCGACCACCACGGCAGCGGTGCCGGCCACGGCCCGGCGGCGAAGTTCCTCCGCGTCGGCGAGCGTGCGTACGACGAGCACCTCGTCGCCGCCAGGGACCTCCAGCCGTCGCGGCGCGGCGCCGGTGGCGAGCAGGCAGGCGCCGTAGTGCAGGCCGCGTCCGTCGGCCAGGGCCGCCAGCCGCTCCGCGGAGTCGAGCGACACGACCGGCGTCCCGAGCAGCAGCTCCACCCCTCGCCGCTCGTACCACGACTCCGGCTCTGCCAGCACCAGCTCCGGCGGCACCTCGTCCCGCAGCAGCTCCTTGGAGAGCGGCGGCCGGTTGTAGGGCGGGACCTCCTCCTCACCCACCAGCAGGATCGAGCCGCCGAAGCCGGACCGCCGCAACGCGCGGGCGCAGCGGGCGGCGGCGACGCCGCCGCCGATCAGCAGCGCATCGACGTGGCGCGGCTCCATCGGGCCATGCTACCGACCCGATTCCTGATTGACACGCGGCGGGGCCAGCCGTTACGGTCCGCTGCGACCGATCCATCCGCAGGCGAAAGGAGCGAACCGATGAGCACCGTCTCGATCGCGCGCCCCGGCCTGCCAGAGGCACCGCTCCGGCCCTGAGCCACCGAGCCCTGACCCCCGGCTCGCGAAGGGCGCGCTCCACCCGCCCAGCCAATTCCCCGACGAGTGGAGAACCACCCTTGACATCCCCGTCTCTCGCCGCGCCCTGCGCGGCGGCACCGGCCGAGCCGGCCGGCATCATCCTGAGGGCCCGCAGCGGCTTCTACACGGTCCGCACCGACGACGGCCGCGACGTCGAGTGCCGCCTCCGCGGACGGGTCAAGAAGGAGCGCCAGGCAACCGACCTGGCGGTCATCGGCGATCGCGTGCGCATCGGCCTGCTCCCCGACGGCACCGGCATGATCGAGGAGGTGGAGGAGCGGCACAGCCGCTTCAGCCGTCGCCAGCCGGGCCCGCGGGGCACGTGGAAGGAGGACATGCTGGTCGCCAACGTCGACCAGGTCCTAGTCGTGTTCGCTTGCGCCGATCCGATGCCGCACCTGCGCATGCTCGACCGCTTCCTGGTCGTGGCCGAGCACAACGAGGTGGCGGCGACCGTGGTCGCCAACAAGGTCGACCTGGTCGGGCTGGCGCGCGCTCGCGAGCTGTTCGGCACCTACGAGCGCATCGGCTACCCCGTCCACTACGCGTCGGCCCGGGAGGGCATCGGCGTCGAGGAGCTCGCCGATCGGCTGTGCGGCCGCACGAGCGTGGTGACCGGGCCATCGGGCGTCGGAAAGTCGACGCTGCTGAACGCGGTGCAGCCAGGGCTGCGGCTGGCCACCGGCGACGTAAGCGAGGCACTGCACAAGGGCCGTCACACCACGACCTCCGCCGAGCTGCACCCGATCACCGCGCCCGGCGGCGGGTACGTGGCCGACACCCCCGGGCTGCGGGAGCTGGGCCTGTGGCAGATCCCGGCTGACGAGCTGGCGTGGTGCTTCCCCGAGTTCGTCCCGCACCTGGGCGGCTGCGCGTTCAACGACTGCAGCCACCTGCATGAGCCGCGCTGCGCGGTGCGTGCCGCGGTCGACGGCGGCGAGGTCCCGGCGCAACGCTACGACTCGTATCGCAGGCTGCGGCTCAACGAGGAGTAGCCGAGCGCCACAGGCAGCGGCAGCCGCCCCTTCCAAGATCCCCGGCAGTTGACGTATCCTCGCCGCACCCCGACGGAGGAATGGCGTGGCGCGAGACGAGAAGCTGGCCCTTCTGCATCGCATCCCGCTGTTCAGCGCCTTCGACCGCCGTCGCCTGGAGCGGCTGGGCATGCTGGCGGACGAGGTGGACGTCCCGGCCGGCAAGGTCCTAATGCGCCAGGGCGAGAGGGGCACGGAAATGATGGTCATCGTGAGCGGCAGCGTGTCGGTGGACCGCGACGGCAATCGGCTGAACACGCTCGGCTCGGGAGATTTCTTCGGCGAGATCGCGCTGGTCGACGGCGGTCCGCGCACCGCGACCGTTACCGCCGAGGAGCCGACCCGGTTGCTGGTCCTCAGCCATCGCGACTTCCACTCGATGATGGACGAATTCCCGGAGATCGCCAACCAGGTGATGAACGCGCTGGCGAACCGGGTTCGGCACCTGGACCCCGAAACCCCTCACTGACCGGTCGTCAGCTGTCCTTCCAGGAGCGCCAGCATGGCCGCAGCGGCTGCCTGCGCGTAGGTCGCCACCTGCTCGGCATCGACGTTGTCGATCGTGTCGCAGACGAGGTGGTAGCACGGGTCCATCGGCTCTCCGGCCTGGCCGCCGTTGGCCGCGGCCTGATCCTCCGACTTCTCCTCGCTCGCGCCCGAGAAGATCCCGCCGATGGGGATGTCCGCCTGGGCGAAGAAGAAGTGATCCGAACCGTTGCCGAGGTCCTCGCGCTCGGCCGCCACCCCGTCCGCCTGGAGCCAGGCCACCAGGAAGTCGGTGATCGTGCTCGAGCCATCGGGCCCGCCGAAGTTGGCGTACACCATCGGCACGGCGTTGACCGATCCCAGCATGTCCAGGTTCAGGTATGCGGCGATCGCGTCGATCTCGGCGGACGAGAGGCTCGTCACGTAGTCGCGCGACCCATGCAGCCCGAACTCCTCGGCTGCCCAGAAGCCGACGCGGACCGTGCCGGAATGGCCGGCATCCGCCAGCAGGTGGGCGATCTCGAGCGCCGCCGCGGCGCCCGATGCGTTGTCGTTGATGCCCGGGCCGTCCATGACCGAGTCGAGGTGCGCGCCGAGCATCACCACCGGGCCCGCCGAGCCGTGCTGCGCCACCACGTTGCGCACTCCGGCGTCGCCGGTCCGGGTGTCGACCCGGATCCCGACCTCGGTTCCCGCCTCCGCCGCGTCGTCCAGCGCTTCGCCGACCTCGCCGACCGCCGAGATGACCGGGATGTCGATGCCGTCCGGGGAGAGGAGCGTCGGACGGCGCGCTTCGCCCGGCTCCCACTGGTCGTTGGCCACCACCAGGCCCACGGCTCCGGCGTCCTGCGCGTGCTCGACGGTGTCGCGCCGGAGACACGGACCCGGCGGCGTCAGCGCGATACGGCCCGCTGGGAACTCCTCCCAGTCTCCTTCCGAGCAGCCCCGGTTCCCCTCGCCGCCGTCCGAGCCAGGGAAGCCGACCGTGGCCACCCGGGCGGTGACCTCCCCATCGGCGGAGTAGATCATGGCGTGCATGTCGTCGCCCGCCTCGAAGGTCGGGCCGCCGTCCATGACGGTCAGCGTGCCGCCCGGTTCCTCGGCGAAGGTGTGGACGCTGAACTGTGGCGTGCTCACCGTGTAGCCCATCGCCTCCAGCTCGGCGGCCACGTACTCGACCGACGCGTCGTAGCCGGGCGTCCCGACTGCCCGGATCCCGCCGTGCTGGCGGGCAATCGCATCGAGCGCCTCGAGGTGCCGGCTGATGGCCCCCACCGATACCTCGCCGCCGAGGTCGAGCGACGGCAGCGGGAACGGCGTAGCGGCAACGCCGCTGGCACCGGGCGATGCATGGGCGGAGGCGTTCGGCGAGGAGGTTGGCGGGACGATGCCGCAGGCGGCGAGGAGCAGCAGAACCGCGAGCAGCGCCGTCCCCGAGGGGCGTCGGCGCCGAGGCATCGGTCTGGCGGTCATGCTCTCTTGCCTACTTCGTATCGCGGGCGAACGTTCGATGCGGTCCCTGTTGGCGCCCCTGCATCGGCGCGCTAGAATGCGCTCGCCGGCGGGAGTAACTCAGTTGGCAGAGTGTCTGCTTCCCAAGCAGAATGTCGCGGGTTCGAATCCCGTCTCCCGCTCCACACTCCGCCGCGGGTGGCGCCGATTGACCGAAGCAAGGGCGCCTGACCGCTAGGATCTGCCCGTCATGACCTTTCCGCGATCGCTGCCACAGGCCGCGCTCGGGTGGTTGTCGCAGGTCGGCGCCGATGCTGCCGATGACGACGAGGAGCGCCTGCGCAAGGCGCTCCTCGTGCTCATCGCCGTGCTCATCCTGCCCATCGCCCTCGTGTGGGGCGCCCTGTATCTCGCGCTTGGTGCTCCCTCCGGCGTGGTCGCGTTCCTGTACTTCGCCATCTCGGTGGCGTCGATCGGCGTGTTCGCCCGCACGGGAGACTTCCAGCTCCTGCTGCGCATCCAGCTGCTCGACATCATGCTGGCGCCGACGCTCTCCATGTTCCCGACCGGAGGCTTCCTGGCATCGGGTGGCGTGGGGCTGTGGGGCATCCTAGCGCCGCTGGGCGCCCTGGTCTTCGGTGGCGTTCGATCGGCGATCCGCTGGTACGTCGCCTTCGTGATCGCCTTCGTGGCCTCGGGCATCGCCGGCGAGCTGACCGGCGGGCTGACCCGCCTGCCGGAATGGTTCAGCAGCACGATGCTGGCGCTGAACGTGGTCGTGGGCGGCAGCATCGTCTTCACCCTCCTGGCGCTGTTCGCAAAGCAGCGGCAGGACGCGCTGGTCGCGCTGCGCGGCGCGCAGGAGCAGGCGGAGAACCTCCTCCTGAACATCCTTCCGCGGTCCATCGCCGAGCAGCTGAAGGCCAAGCCGCAGACCATCGCCGACCAGTTCACGGCGGCGTCGATCCTGTTCGCCGACGTGGTCGACTTCACGCCGCGCGCGGAGCACCTGCGACCCGACGAGGTCATCGGCATGCTCGACGACCTCTTCAGCCACTTCGACACGCTCGCCGAGAAGCACGGCCTCGAGAAGATCAAGACCATCGGCGATTGCTACATGGTCGCCGCCGGCGTCCCCGTGCCCCGTCCCGATCACGCCCGCGCCCTGGCCCTCATGGCGCTCGACATGCTCGATGCCATGCGCTCGCGTGACGGCGTGGGCTACCTCGGCCTGGAGCTGCGCATCGGCATCAACTCGGGCCCGGTCGTGGCGGGCGTCATCGGCCGCAAGCGCTTCCTCTACGACCTGTGGGGCGATGCCGTCAACACCGCGAGCCGCATGGAGTCGCACGGGATGCCGGGCCGGATCCAGATCACCCGCGCGACCTACGAGCTCCTCGAGGACGAGTTCGTCTGCGAGCCACGGGGCTCGGTTACCGTCAAGGGAAAGGGCCAGATGGAGACGTGGTACCTCGTCGCTCGCCGCGCTGCCGCCCCCGTGCCGGCGGCAGCAACGTGATGCGGTGGTAGGCTCGCCGCCCGATGACACCTCGATCATGAGCGGGGCCAGCGAGGTGCTCGTCGCGGATGCCGCCAGCGTGCGTCGCCTCCTCCCCATGGACCGATGCATCGAGGTCATGGAGGAAGCCCTCTCGGCGCTGGCGCGCCGCCGCTCGGTCAACCCCCTGCGCTCGGTCCTGCACCTGCCATTCGGCGACGGCGCGCTGGCGGTGATGCCCGGGGCGCAGGAAGCGCCGCCCGCCTTCGGGGTCAAGGTCATCTCCCTCTTCCCGGGCAACCGGGCGGCGGGGCTGGAGACGCACCAGGGCGTGGTCATGCTGTTCGAGCACGAACATGGACGCCTCGTGGCGCTGGTCGACGCCGGCGAGGTGACCGCCGTCCGGACGGCCGCCGTCAGCGGCGCCGCCACGCGCGCCCTGGCCAGGCCCGATGCCGACGACCTCGCCATCCTGGGGTCCGGAACGCAGGCACGGACGCACCTGGAGGCGATGCTGGCCGTGCGGCCGGTGCGCCGCGTCCGCGCCTGGAGCCCCACCCGGCAGCGCCTGGAGGCCTTCGCGGCGGAGGCCACAGAGCGCCACGGCATCGAGGTCGAGGCGGTCGACAAGCCGCGCGTCGCCGTGGAGGGCGCTTCCCTGGTGTGCACGGTGAGCGGAGCCCGCCAGCCGATCGTCCACGGCGAGTGGCTGGCGCCCGGCTGCCACGTCAACGCGGTCGGATCGGCGCTGCCCACCGCCCGCGAGCTCGACGGCGAGGCCGTACGCCGCGCCCGACTGTTCGTCGACCGGCGGGAGTCCGCCCTCAACGAGTCCGGCGACGTGCTGCTGGCCATGCGGGAGGGCGCCATCGGCGAGGACCACATCGTCGCCGAGCTGGGCGAGGTGCTCATCGGCTCCGCCCGGGGCCGCACCGGCCCGGACCAGGTCACGCTCTTCAAGTCGCTGGGCCTGGCCGTCGAGGACGTCGCGGCGGCGCGGGCCGTCCTCGACGCCGCGCAGCGCGACGGCGCCGGCACCACCGTCCGGCTTGCCTGAGAGCGATGCGAGCCGTCGTCGCGCCACTGCTCATCGTTCTGCTGGCGGGCTGCGGCACGGCGGCCGACTCGGCAACAGGCCAGGTGCCGTTCGCCCGGGGCTCGCCGGCTGCCTCGCTGGCAGCCTCCGCGACGCCCGCGGCGCCGAGCGCTACGCCCGAGCCGGGCCCGGTCGAGCCGCGCTGGCACCTGGTCACCGACGCCGTCGGCGGCATCACGCCGCGCGAGGACCACACCTGGACGCTCGACGCCGAGGGCCTGACCGCCTATCTGTTCGGCGGCCGCACCGCCGAGAACAGGGCGCTCGACGACCTGTGGGCCTACGACCTCGAGGACGACGCCTGGCGCCGCATCGAGACTCAGCGCCGGACGCCACCGGCCCGCTTCGGTCACAACGCCGCCTGGATGGAGGGCATCGGGCTCGTGATCTTCGGCGGGCAGGCGGGGACGAGCTTCTTCAACGACCTGTGGGCCTTCGACCCGGGCGAGGCCCGCTGGCGCCGCCTGCCGTCCGACGGCGATGTGCCGGTGGCGCGCTACGGCAGCTGCGCCGCGCCTGGCCCCGACGGCCGGCTGTGGATCAGCCACGGCTTCACGGCCGAGAACCGCCGCTTCGCCGATACCCGCGCCTACGACTTCGCCACCGGCTCCTGGACCGATGAGACGCCACCCGGCGAGGTCCCGGTGGCCCGATGCCTGCACGCCTGCTGGTGGACCGATGACGGTCGCCTGGCGCTCTTCGCCGGCCAGACCACCGGCGTCCTGGGGCTGGACGACCTGTGGCTGCTCACGCCCGGCCCGCGTCCGGGCACGCACGCCTGGAACCAGGCGCCCCTCGCTCCGCCGGTGGAGGCGCGCAACCTCTATGCCGCCGCCCCATGGGACGGCGCGACCGTCATCTTCGGAGGGCAGGCGCTCGACGGCTCCCGCCTGGCCGATGCGCTCGTCCTGAACGCGAACGGGGCGTGGCGTGCGCTCGACCCGGCCGGGGACCGGCCCGCTGCCCGCTCCGGCGCGGAGCTCGTCGCCGATCCGGAGCGGCAGCGGCTCCTGCTCTTCGGCGGGACGAATGGCGAGCGCGCGTTCGCCGACCTGTGGGAGCTGGCCCTGCTCGCGAGCTGAGCTGAGGTGCCGGTTATCGTCGCCCTGACGGGCGGGTGACGACCTCCGCGGCGCCTCGCCGATCTTGCGTCGCCAGGACGGGCGCGTGACGCCCCTTGGGCTTATCGGATGCCGAGCGCTGCGTCCAGCCTAGCCCGAATCGCCGCTACTACCGCCGCCACCGGGACCCGAGTTGTCGTCGTCATCGCCGCCGCCGCCGCCCGGTCCCGAGTTGTCGTCGTCATCGGGGCTCTCGCTGGCCTCCGGCGACTCGTCGTCGTTCGGGCTCGGGCGCGGGGTGCGGGACTGCCTGCTGGTCGGCGACTCGGTTGCGGACGGGCTGGGGCTCGGCGATTCCGTCGCCGACGGCGTCGGCGAGAGCTCGACCGAGGGGACGGGACTCGGGCCGATCTGATCGTCGAGGAGCAGGTTGGCCAGCTGCCCGGCCAGGACCACGCAGTGCATCTGGCCGCGCATCGGCGGCGCGTGTCGTACTCAAGTCGAGGCAGGCCCGAGCGAAAAGGTTTCATCGGTCCGATCCTTGCTACGATGGGATCCTGAGACCGTCCGCCGGGCGAGCATGCCCGCCCGCTGCCCGAACCCGCACGAGGAGCCGATTGCCCGCCATGAGCACGCTCACGGAGCGTCCCGCCACGAATGCACCGATGGGCCCGCAGGGCCATCCGCTGCCCGCCGCCCGATCGGTCCGCTACAACCCGTCGGCCGCGGAGCTCCAGGAGCTGACCAGCCGCATGCCGCAGGCGCGGCGCACGAGCTTCGGCAACTACAACGTCCAGGCGCGCGCCACCAGCCGCTCGGCCGGCTCGACCTACCTCGTCACCGACGACGAGCGGGAGACGACGGGCAAGGCCATCTCGCGCGCGGAGGGGGAACGGATTGCCCGGCTGCAGGCGAAGTACATCGCCGGCGTCGACATGATCGTGGTGGACGGCTACATCGGGAACGAGCCCGAGCATCGGTCCCGTGTACGGCTCTACATCGAGGAGGCCAACGCCAACATCGCCGGGATGCAGCAGCAGCTGTACTTCCCGCCCGATGCTCCCGCCGACGAGTGGGAGCCGGAGCTGTCCATGGTGTACACCCCGAACCTGCCGATGCCCGGCTACCCGGACGACCGCGTCATCACGGTGGACCTGGAGGCCGGCGTCTCGCGCGTCCTCAACTCCGACTACTTCGGGGAGTCGAAGAAGGGCGGGCTGCGGATGTGGAACGCGCTGGTCTACGCCCGGGGCGGCCTGGCCATGCATGCCGGCTGCAAGGTGGTCCCCACCGATGCCGGCGAGAAGACGCTGCTGATCATCGGGCTGTCGGGCACCGGGAAGACGACCACCACCTTCACGCGCCAGAACGGGTCGCAGCCGGTGCAGGACGACTTCATCGGCCTGTTCCCGGGCGGGACCGTGGTCGGCACCGAGAATGGCTGCTTCGCCAAGACCTTCGGGCTCGACCCGGCACACGAGCCGGCCATCCACCGCGCCGTGACCAGGCCGGACGCCTACCTGGAGAACGTCTCGCAGAAGGTGGACGGCGGTCCGGTCGACTTCTTCGACAGTTCCTACACCAAGAACGGACGGGCCACCTTCCAGATGGCATCGCTCGGCATCTGGCGCGACCCGCGGGAGATCGGCCCGGTCGACGACCTGCTGATCCTCAACCGCAACGACAGCATCATCCCGGCCGTCGCCCGCCTGACGCGGGAGCAGGCCGCCGCCTACTTCATGCTGGGCGAAACCAGGGGAACCAGCGCCGGCGGCAAGGCCGAGGAGGGGAAGGCGCTGCGTGTCCCGGGTACCAACCCGTTCTACCCGCACCGGGACGAGCAGCAGGCGAACCGTTTCCTGGAGCTGATGGACACGACGCGGTTCGACGTGTACCTGCTCAACACCGGCCGGATCGGTGGGGCCGAGGCGGAGGCGGACTCGAAGAAGATCGCCATCGAGGATTCGGGCGCCATCGTCGAGGCCATCGCCGAGGGCACCGGCGAGTGGGAACGCGATCCCGACTTCGGCTACGAGGTCGCCACCTCGCTGCCCGGCATCGATGACGTGGAGAAGCTCCAGCCGCGCCGCCTGTACGAGCGGGCCGGGCGTGTCGACGAGTACCGCGCCATCGTGGAGCGGCTGAAGCGCGAGCGCATCGAGTTCCTGGAGCGCTACCCGGGCCTCGCCGCGGAGATCATCGAGGCCATCCGCTAGGGAGGGCCGGCAAGGGCCGACCGGCAAGGGCAGTTATTGCATCTCCCGCAACGGGCGACCACGCTGACTCATTTCCGTTGCGTCTCGTGAAATAGGCAGCCAACGACGGCCCGGATCGGGTCGTAGCCAGCGTCAATCCGGCTCGAAACTACGCCCTGTGCAACCGGCCGCACCTTCCGCCGCCGCCGGTGGTCGGGTATCTCGTAGCGTGCAAATCGGGCAGCCCGGTCGGTGGGCTGCAAATCGGGCAGCCCGGTCGGTGGCCTGCCCGTGACCTACTGCTCCAGCGTAGCCTCCACGCTGAGCTCCACGTTCCCCTGCAGAGCGCGCGAGATCGGGCAACCGTCCTTGGCCTCCTCGGCGGCCGCTTCGAACTGCTCGGGACTCATGCCCTCGACGTGGCCGACCACGATCAGCCGCGAGCTGACCACGGTCCACGCGTCGCCGACCTTGTCGAACGTCACCTCCGCCTCGACGTGGAGATGCGACGGCTGCGCTCCCTCGCGCGCCAGGCCGCCGGAGAGCGCCATGGCGAAGCACGATGCGTGGGCGGCGGCCAGGAGCTCCTCAGGCGAGGTGCGCCCGTCGGGGGCTTCGGTACGCGAGGCCCATGAGACCGGCAGGTCGGTGAAGAGCTCGCTCGTCCCTGCCGAAACGGTGCCCGAGCCGGAGTTGAGGTCACCGTTCCAGGTGACGGTAGCGGTACGGACTGCAGCCATCGGTGCGTTCGTTCCTCCTACTATGCTCGGGCGTGTTAGACCGATAGCCTAGAAGGACCGATGCAGGACGGCCAGCCGACCCCGGTGCATCCCAACCCGGTGATCCGATCCCAGCGCCTCTACCTGCGTCCCGCCGAGCGCGCCGACCTGCCCATCTTCGTGCGCTGGTTCGCAGACGCCGAGACCTCTCGCCACCTGGCCGTCCGCGCCCCATTCAGCCTCGCCATGGAGGAGAAGTGGTTCGCCCAGGTGGTCGAGGGCCAGGGCAAGAGCCACTACCACTTCGTGATCTGCGTGCTGCCCGACGGGCGGCCCATCGGCACGGCTGACCTGCGCAACATCGACCTCGAGAACGGGCGGGCCGAGTTCGGGATCAGCATCGGCGAGAAGGACGAGTGGAACAAGGGCTACGGCACCGAGGCGCTGAACGCGATCTGCGACTTCGGGTTCGGCGCGCTGCGCCTGGAACGCATCTCCCTGGAGGTGTACGTGGACAACGCGCGCGCCATCCGCTCCTACGAGAAGGCCGGCTTCCGCCACGAGGGCCGGCTGCGCAGCGCCCACTTCGCCGAGGGGCGCCACATCGACGTGCTGCTGATGGCCCTGCTCCGCGACGAGTGGCTGGCCCTGGAGCGTCCCACCAGCTGGCAGATCAGCTTCGGCGGCGCATGACACAGGGGCCGACCGGCAGGCGTTCCGACACCGCCATCCGCGACCACCTGGCCAACGTGCGGACCTACCTCGCCTGGGTGTGGACGGCGGCGACGTTCGTGGGCCTTGGCTTCGCGGTGGACCGGCCGTTGCTCGCGGCCGCCACGCCGCTGCGGGCCGCGACGCCGCTGGCCGTGGTCGTGGTGGGCGGCGGACTCGCGCTGGTGGCGCTCAGCCTCGTGCGGGGGCCGTGACGATCGCCGGGCTTCCCTCGGCGATCGCGGCGCTGCCGCGCGAGGCCCGGGAGCGTGCCGAACGACTGTTCCGCGTCGAGGTGGCTGTCGGCACCAGCGACCCGCCGGCCGAGATGCACGACTGGCTGCGAGGGCAGTTCGGCTCGGTCGAGGCGGTGGAGCGGCAGACCGTCGTACGGGTCACCAACCGCTGGAGCCTGGATGGCACCCTCATCTCGCCACTGCGCGGCCGTCGGCCGGTTCAGGACCGCCGCGGCCAGAGCTGGGCCCGGCTGGTCGAGGAGACGCGGGGCGACCCATTCTGCGACCCGGAGCACCAGACTCCGGCGGACACCTGGGGCCGCATCCGTGGCAGGTACATGGTCACCGGGGCCAATGCGGCCAAATACGACGCGCACCACGGGCTGATGATCTTCCATGAGCACGACCCGCTGGCCTTCGTGTCGGAGCAGGTGGTCGAGATGCTGCGCGTCGGCCGCGAGTGGGCGGACCGCAGCCGCCAGGCGGATGCCGACGCGGTCAACTACCTCCTCATCTGGAACTGCGGGCCACGCGCCGGCGGCTCCATGGTGCACGGGCACGCCCAGATGCTGATCGGCCGCGGGGCCCACTACGCGCGGGTCGAGCGGCTGCGCCGCGACGCCGCAGCGTACGCCGCGGCCACCGGCGGCGACTACCTCCGCGACCTGGTGGCCTGCCATCGCGACCTGGGCCTGCTCGTGGCCGAGACCGATGGCGTGGCGGTACTCGTGTCGCTGAACCCGGTCAAGGAGCGCGAGCTGCTGGTCGTCGGCGCTCCGGGCATGGACGAGCGGGAGACACCCTTCGCCGATGCCGTGGCAAGGCTGGCCGTCGCCGCGCGCGACGCGCTGGAGATGCGCGCCTTCAACCTGGCGCTGCACCGTCCGCCGCTTGCGGACGTGGGCGACGCCGAGTCCGGCGGCTGGGGGCGGCTCGGGCCGGTGGTCCACCTCGTGGATCGCGGCGACCCGGGCGGCACGGCCTCGGACATCGGCGGCATGGAACTCTACGCCGCGTCGGTGGTC
>JAPSGM010000156.1 GCA_031177555.1 Chloroflexota bacterium | reverse complement strand
GAGCATCGGGCGGTCATCATCGGTCATGGCGAACTTCACGAAGGGATAGTCGAAGCCGGCCCGGAGCATGCGCAGGAAGGTGCGCTTGGGAATCTCCATGGCCTCCGGGCCATAGTATGCCCACAGCGAGAGGCCCAGCCCGGCCACCCAGGCCACCGTCACGCGCAGGTCGAACCGGCGCTCCCCGTCGATCACCACGTCGCGGCTCATCACCGCCTCCCCGTCCTCTCGGCCCGCGGCGACGATTTCCACGCCCAGCTCCGTCAGCCATCTGTCCAGTGGCGGGGTCCCGCCCTGCTCAGCCAGCGCCGCTCACCGTCTCGCCGGAGCGCACCAGCCGCCGGCGCCCGAAGTCGCCCTCCGACACTCCCGGATCAATCCGGCAGTTGCGCCCGATCCTGGTCCGGGCGGGGATGGCGGCTCCCTTCCCGACCAGCGAGATCCCGGCGTACAGGCGTTCGGGCTCGTCCTGGTTGGGACGCAGCTCGTCGCCCTCGCCGATGACCGCGCCGGGCCCGATGCGGCAGTCCTTGTCCACGATCGCGCGGTCGAGCACCGCGCCGTCCCCGACCACGGTGTCGAACATGACGATCGAGTCGCGCACCTGCGCGCCCGCCCCGACCCGCACGCCGGGCGACAGGATGCTGTGCTGCACCGTCCCGTCGATCACGCACCCGTGGCTGACCATGCTGCGCTGCACGCTGGCGGTGGGGCCGATGCGCGCCGGCGGCCGCTCCTCGCTGCGCGTGTAGATGAGCCAGCCGAGGTCGTTCAGCTCGATGCCGCGCGCGTCGGAGAGCAGGTCCAGGCTCGTGCGCCAGTACGCCTCCACCGTCCCGACGTCGCGCCAGTAGCCGCCGAACTCGTACGCGTACACCCGCCGGCCCGACTCGACCATCGACGGCAGCAGGTCGCGGCCGAAATCCACGCGCTCCGGCGCCAGCACCTCGCGCAGGACCGGCCACGAGAATACGTACACGCCCATGCTCACCAGGTTGCTGGTCGGGTTGGGCGGCTTCTCGACGAACGCCGTCACCCGCCCGTCCGCGTCCACCTCCAGGATGCCGAAGCGATGCGCCTCCTCCAGCGGGATGGTGCGAACCGCGCAGGTGACCTCCGCCCCCGACGAGCGGTGCAGGTCCATGAAGGGGCGGTAGTCCATCTTGTAGACGTGGTCTCCGGCGAGCACCAAAACCAGCTCCGGGTCGCGGCCGGCGATGAAGTCCAGGTTCTGGAGGACCGCGTCGGCGGTGCCGCGGTACCAGTCGCGCGCTCGCCCGCGGCCGAGGTACGGCTGCAGCAGCGTCACCCCGCCGTGCGTGCGGTCGAGGTCCCACGGCCTCCCGAGCCCGATGTGGTCCATGAGCGACCGCGGCGCGTACTGCGTCAGCACGGCGACATCGGTCAGGCCGGAGTTCACGGCGTTGGACAGCGCGAAGTCGATGATCCGGTACTTGCCGCCGAATGGCACGCCCGGCTTGGCGCGCACCTGCGACAGTATCGAGAGGCGCTCGCCCTCACCCCCCGCCAGGATCAGCGTCAGGACGCCGGTGGACACGCCGCCGATTGTCCCATGCCGCCGAGGCGGTCGAGTGTCGCCGCCGCTTCCACAGCCCGAGCGCCAGGCCCCCCAGCGACAGCAGCCAGGTCAGGCCCAGGATCGGCGTGGCCATGCCCAGCGTGATCGGTGTCAACCCGTCAATGAGCGCGGCCCGCCCGTCGTCGTCATCGCCGTCGCAGCTGTTACCGGGACACGACGGTTCGGGCTTCTCGGTCCGCGGCCCGCCGCCACCACCACCGCCGCCGCCCCCGCCGCGATCGTCGTCACCGTCGTTGTCCGGGGGCGGGGTGAAGATCACCTGGCCGCAGATCGAGCCGAAGCCGCTGTTGCCGGGGAGCGGCGCGATCCTGAGGCGGTAGCTGGGGTTCTCCTTCAGCTCGTCCGGGTCGCCGATGGAGCCGGTCTGGCGGCTGACCAGCCGGCTGGCCCAGGTCTCGGCGGCCTCGACCCACTCGGGGGGCCGCCGTTCGTCCTGCGCGATCGCCAGCTCCACGTCGAGGCAGCCCCGCTGATGGAGATTGTCGGGCGTCGGGACGGTTCCCTCCAGGAAGGGGACCTCGCGCGTCTCGCCGCACGATGACGTGGCTCGCATGCCGCTGTACTTGCACACGCGCTCGGTGACGATCCCGTCCGGCTGGGCGAAGGTGGTGCGCTCCACCGGCTTCCTGCCATTCCAGTCGAAGCGCCGGTTGAGGGCCGTCTGCATGAAGTCACGCCACAGCCGCATCGGGCCGTCGGCGCTGAAGACGCCCTGCCCCAGCCGGTTGGACAGCGGCTCCATGTTGTTGTTGCCCATCCACACGCCGGTGACCAGGCCACCCGGCACGTAGCCGAAGCCGGAGACGTCGCGGAAGTCGTTGGTGGTTCCCGTCTTGAAGCCCGCCTCGCGACGGTCGCCATTGCGATCGGTCAGGAAGGCGTTCGGGCCCCAGATGACGTTCTGGTCCGGGTCGGTGTTGCCCTGCAGGATCCAGTGCGTCAGGTAGGCCTCGGCCTGGGTCATGGGGCGGGACGGTTCGGCCCCGTCATCCTCGCGGGTGTACACGACCCGGTTGTTCCGGTCGCGGATCTCGATGATGGTCGTGGGCTGGTGGAGCACGCCCTTCTGGGCGAACACGCCGTAGGCGTTGGTCATGTTGGTCAGGTTCACCGGCACCGATCCGAGCGTCAGCGTCAGCCCGGGCTGGAGATCCAGGATGTAGTCGGCGCTGGCGATCCCCATCCGCTCGGCGAACTCGGCGGTGGCCTCCGGGCCGACGAGGTGCTGCATCATCACCGACGGGACGTTCAGCGAGTAGCGCAGCGCATCCACCGCGAGCAGCGGGCCGTGCTCGGTGATGTCCGCGTTGGTCGGCATGTAGCTTGTCTCGCGGGTGGGCCCGAACTGGGTGGTGGCATCGAGGAAGAAGGTTGCCGGCGTCGCCTCGCGCGCGACGAAGGCGGACGAGTAGGTGATCGGCTTGAAGGCCGATCCGGGCTGCCGGAGCCCGAGCCCGGCGACGTCGAACTGGCCCTGCACCCGCGGGTCCTCGCGGTTGTAGTAGTCGATGCTGCCGACGTAGGCCAGGATCTCGCCGGTGTTCGAGTCGATCGCCACCAGCGCCCCATTGTTGGCGTTCTTGTCCCGGACCTCGTTGACGAAGAAGGTGACCTTCTTCTTCGCCTGCTGCTGCAGCTTGTAGTCGAGGGTGGTGGTGATGCGGTACCCGCCGGTGCGGACCGCCTGCTCGGCGTCCGGCACGCCCATCGCCTCCAGGATGCGGGCCGCCTCGCGCCGCACCCGGAAGCTGAAGTGGGGCTCGCGCAGGACCGACGTGATGCGGTTGGGACCCATCTCCTGCCAGGAGGTGTTGCGCGCCTCGCGATACTCGGACCGCGTGATGTAGCCCTCGTCGAGCATGGCCCGCAGGACCAGATTGCGCCGCACGATCGCCTGCCGCGGGCCCTGGTCGTTGAAGTAGGGATCGTAGGCCGATGGCCGCTGCGGCAGGCCGGCCAGGAACGCCGACTGCGCCAGCGTCAGCTCGTCCAGGTCGGCGATGCCGAAGTAGTTCGCGGCGGCGGCCTTGATGCCGTAGGAGCCGTTGCCGTAGAAGATCAGGTTCAGGTAAGTCTCGAGGATCTGCTCCTTCCCCTCGCGGCCCGGATAGGCGGCGGTCATCTGGCGCGCCAGGATGAACTCGCGAATCTTGTCCTCGTAGCCGCGTCCGGCCAGGAATGTCAGGTCGGGCGGCTCGCACACCTCCTCCGGGTCGCTGGACTCCCGCTCCTCCTCCGGATCGAGCGGAGCGCTGGGCGCGGCGCTGGCATCGGGCGGCGGCACCTCCTCCGCCTCCTTGATCGAGCCGGCGTACTTGATGACCTGGGCCGTGATGGTGCTGGCCCCGCGCACGATCTCGCCGGCCTCCAGGTTTGCCATCGCGGCAGCAGCCACCGCGTAGTAGTCGACGCCGTCGTTCTCCCAGAACGTGCGGTCCTCCGCCGAGACCGTGGCGTTAACGACGTGGTCCGGCAGCGAGTCGAAGGTCACCTGCTCGCGGTTCTGGCACTCGAATCGGGCCAGCAGGGTCGTGCCGCTGCGGTCGTACACGTAGGTGGAGGCAGGCAGCTCGATGTCGTCGAGCAGCCGTGGGTCGGGCAGCCCTGTCTCGAAGTAGTTGTACGCCGCCAGCAGTCCGCCGGCGGTCCCGGCCACGGCGCCACCGATGAACAGCACGAACAGGCCGATCATGACCAGAAACGCTGTCGCCAGCCCGCGACGCTGCGAGCCACGGCGTGTGGAGCGGCGGACCATCAGCCGATGGCGCCGCCGCTGCATGGCGGGATGCATCAGCCGCTACGGTAGCCGATGGGGGTGGGGCGGTCGAATCGGTCCCGGGCGCTCGCGAGCGTCAGGGGAGGTACTTGCGCGGGTCGACCTGCTGCTCGTCGAACCAGACCTCGAAGTGGAGGTGGCAGCCGGTCGACATGCCCGTGGATCCCTCGTAGCCGAGCAGGTCCCCGGCCTTCACCTTCTGGCCCACGTCCACGATCTCGCGCGACAGATGCCAGTACCAGGTCTGCAGCCGCTGGCTGTGGCCGATGATGACGCCGATGGCGTTGTCGCCGTAGCCGGTGTTCGGCCGCCCGTCGGCCAAGACCACGCCGTCTCCCGCCGCGTAGATCCGCCCGCCGCAGATGGGTGCCTGGTAGGCCATGTCGATCCCGGTGTGCTTCGGGTTGAACTTGGTCTTGCCGAACTCCTGGGTGACCAGGAAGCTTCCCTTCTCGGGCCAGGCGAAGCGACCGCGGTAGGCGAGGCCGAGCCGTTCTGCGCGCTTCTTGAGGCGCTCCACCAGGCGGCGCTGGCCCTCCAGGGCCCGCCGCTGGCGCTCGAGGGTCTCCCGGGTCTGCTCCTTGTTACGCTCCGCGGCCCTGAGCTCGGCGCGCTGCGCGGCCCGCAGCCGCTCCAGCTGGCGCTTGAATGCCTTGAGCTCGCGGCGAGCGGCATCGACCTGGGCCTGCTGCGCGGCCAGCGACGCCTCGCGCTCCGCCTCCGCGTCCCGCAGCTCGCGAAGCGTGACCCGTCCGTCGCGCAGCGTCTGCTGGCGGATCTTCAGCTGCTCCCGGGTCAGGCGGATCTCCTCGGCCAGCCGCCGGTCCTCGTCGGACATGGTGAGCATGTACGAGAGCTGGCTCGTGGCCTCGCCGAAGGTCTCGGTGGAG
>JAPSGM010000347.1 GCA_031177555.1 Chloroflexota bacterium | reverse complement strand
GCGCGAATAGCTGCCGGCCAGGAGGCCGATGATGGCCGCAACGATGGCGAAAGCGGCAGCCGGCGGGTACTGGAAGGGAGGCGGGATCACGTAGGCCCACAGCACGTTCGCGAGGAAGCCGGTGAGCGCGCCCGCGATGGGTCCGGCCAGGACGCCGACCAGGATCGTCCCGATCGAGTCGAGGTAGATCGGCAGCTTGAGGGCGGCGACCACGGTCTGGCCCAGGATGATGTTCAGCGCGATCGCGAACGGGATGAGCACGAAGGTGCGCGTCGTGAACTGGCGCGCGACGGAGTCGAGCCTGCCGGTCTGCGCGTATTCGATCGCCAGGTAGGTGGCGATGCCGCCCAGCAGGGCGATCGCCAGGACGAGCGCCAGCGCGTTGGCCGCGTTGGTGAAGGCGAAGAAGATCGGGTCCGGATCGCCCGGCTCGATCCGGCCGAAGACGAGCAGGCCGCCGGCGGCCAGGATCACCATCGCCCCCAGCGCGGTCAGGATCCGAATCCAGCGCGGGTCCATCGGGTCCCTCCTATCCCCTCCAAGCATACGAACGGGTGCTCACGCCCACTCGAGCAGTGTGCACCTCACGCGACCGCGGCCGTCAGGCGTGAGAGCAGCTCGGCCTTCATGCCATCCGCGTCGATCGCCACGGCGAGCTCGACCTCCGGTCGATCGGCCGCGGTCGAGCGGTACAGGCTGCCGGCCACGTACGGATCGGCGCCGGTGTCGCAGGCCAGCCGCTCGCGGACGGCATCGGTCACCAGGTCGGGCCGCAGCAGGGCCCCGATCAGGGTTACCGGGTCGTGCAGGTAGCAGCCCTCGATCCCCTCCGCCTGGCGGTGGAAGCCGACGTAGAACCGGATCGCGTCGCGCACCACCCGCGCGGCGTGCGTCTCCGGCAGGGCGCGCAGGTCGTCCATGGTGAAGACCACGTCCTGCGTGGCGTCCAGCGGGAACATGCGTCCCAGCGCCCCGGCCCGCAGGCAGCTCTCGGCGGCTTCGGGGTCCACGCACGCGTTCCATTCCCCGGTCTCCGTCGTGTTGCCGCGCTCCTCGAGCGTGCCGCCCATCCAGATCACCTCGCGCGCGCCGTCGAAGTCGACGCCGTTGAGCGTGGCCGCCGCCACGTTGGTCAGCGGCCCGAGCGCCAGGATCGTGATCTCGCCGGGATGGCGCTTGACGTGGGCGCCCAGGTAGCGCGCGGCGGGGATGGGCGTGAACTCGGTGCTCCCCAGCTTGCGATCCTCGCCGCGCAGCTCCACGAAACCGGTGCCGGTGGGCCCGTGAGTCTCCGGCGCGGTGCGCAGCCGGCGCTGCAGCGGCTTGGCGGCACCGATGCTGACCGGCACGTCCGGCCTCCCCACCATCTGCAGGATCTTGCCGGTGTTGCGCGCCACGTGGTGGATCTCCACGTTGCCGGCCACGCAGGTGACGCCCCGCAGGTTCAGCTCGGGCGCGGTGGCGGCGATCAGCAGCGCCACCATGTCGTCGATCCCGGTGTCGACGTCCAGGATCAGCGGCCGGGGGGCGTCGGACGGCCGCTCCTGCATCGGCTCCATCCCGGCCATCCTAGCGTGGCCACCCTCCGGCACGCCCCACCCTGCTGCCCAACTGCGGCATGCCCAGGACGCCGGCGGCGAAGCGGGCCGCCTCCAGCACCCCGTCCAGGGCGACGCCATGGCGCAGCCCCTGGCGATCGAGCAGGTACACCAGGTCCTCGGTGGCCAGGTTGCCGGCCGCTCCCGGCGCGTACGGCGAGCCGCCGGTGCCGCCCGCCGCGGCGTCGAACGAGGTGACGCCGGCGTCCAGTGCGGCCATGACGTTGGCCAGCGCAGTCCCGCGCGTATCGTGGAGGTGCAGCGCCACCACGCCGGCGCCGATGCCCGCGGCGCGCAGCGCCTCCAGCACGCGGCGCACGTCCGCCGGCGCCGCCGCGCCCACGGTGTCGCTGATCGCCAGCTCGTCGGCGCCCAGATCCAGGAGGCGGCGGCTCACGTCCGCCACGGCCCGCGCGTCGACCTCGCCCTCGTACGGGCAGCCGAAGGCGGTGCTGACGTAGGCCCGCAGCCACCAGCCACGACGCCGCGCCTCCTGCGCGATCGGCGCGA
>JAPSGM010000155.1 GCA_031177555.1 Chloroflexota bacterium | reverse complement strand
GAGCTGCGAAGGTACTCGTCCACGGCGATGCCGCCCTCGCGGAGCTCCGGCCCGCCACGCATCGCCAGCTGCAGGCGTGGTATTGCGCCCACGCCCGCCACCACGACGTCGGCGGCGACACGCTGCCCGTCGCTGAGCCGGACGCCCTCCACCCGCCGATCCCCCTCGATGGCCGATACGTGGCCATGCACCAGGTGCACGCCGTGCTCGAGGTGCAGGTCGCGGTACACGTCGGCGACCTCCGGCCCCAGCACCCGTTCCAGCGGCCGCGCGAGGTTGGAGACCAGCGTCACGTCCTTGCCCAGCTGTCGCAGCGAGGCGGCCACCACGCTGCCGATCCAGCCGCCGCCGATCACCGCCACGGACCGCGCACCGGCCGCCGCGCTCCGCAACGCATGGGCGTCACCGGCCGTGCGGAGGTACTGGATCCCCGGCAGGTACGCGCGCGTCGCGGTCAGCTGGCGGGGGGCGGGGCCGGTGGCGATCAGCAGCGCGTCGTAGGCGAGGTCCGTGCCGTCGTGCAGGCTGAGCCGGCGCGCCACGGGGTCGAGCGTCACGGCCCGACGCCCGCGCAGCAGCTCGATGCCCTCCGCTTCGTAGGCGGCCGGGGGTTGACGTAGGCCTGCTCCAGCGACGACTCGCCACGCAGGTACTCCTTAGAGAGCGGGGGTCGCTGGTACGGCATCTCGTCCTCCTCGGCCACCAGGACGACGCCACCAGCGAATCCCTCCTTGCGCAGGGCGAAGGCGGCCGATGCGCCGGCCTGCCCTCCGCCCACGATGACGACCGTGTCCACGCCGCTCATGGCTGGGCTCTGGCCGACGCCTCAGTCACGACGACCACGCCGGACATGTCGTTGGGATGGAAGCTGCAGTCGTAGCGGTGCTCGCCCGGCCCGTGGAACGTGAAGCTGACGCTCTCCCCCGTCGGCAGGTTCAGGACGTCGCCACCATCGTCCAAAAGGCGGACGTTGTGGGTGAACCGATCGTTGTTGGTCCAGGTCACGGTCGTGCCGTCCGGGACCGTGATGGCCGCAGGCTCGAATCGGTAGGACGGCGGCAGGTTCACCTGGCTGGTGGCGACGGGAGACGCATCGGCGCCCCCCGTCGAGCACCCGCCGAGCAGGAGTACCGCCGCAAGTACGGTGGCACCCGCCAGCGCCCGCCTCATGTTTGCGACCTGATCGCCGCGGTCGACAGCATGGTGCGGCCGACGGCGAGGAAGACCAGGACGAACGCGACCAGGTTGAGGACCTCGGCGATGGTGTGAGCGAAGAGGAAGATCGTCCAGTCGAGGTGGTAGGTCATGTACACGAGCTCGCCGAGCGCGTAGAGCGAGAATCCCAAGCCGAGCGTCGACTGGTCCGCACCGAACGACCTCCAGGCGAAGTAAGCGCCTATGGCGAAGGCTGCCAGGTGGATGGCCAGGAACCCGACGGGCGGTATGACGTTGATGAAATCACCGATGGGCATGGCTGTCGCTCCTTTCGGTTGGCACCGGAAGCTCCCGGCGCTGGATGTGGCGGCGGGCCCCATCGATGACGACGCCCGCCAGGGTGAGTGCCATCCCGACCATCACCACCAGGTGGGCGGCGTGCTCGGAAAGGCTGAAGCTCGCGTGAGCGTGGTGATGCGATACGGCCGGCAGCGTGAGGTGCACGACCAGGTCGACAACGAGCCCGGCACCGATGACGGCCATGCCGAGGATGCTGACCAGGGGCGGCCGGGTGGTGGAGATGCGGGTCATTGGCGTCTCCTTCGATCCTGGGTACGGCTTCACGTCTGTAGCGATAGCGCCTATTGGTTATATACCTACCGGCCCGCGCTGTCAAGTCTTGCGCTAATTTCTATTAGCGTTAGACTCGTCGCATGCTTGAAAGCCCAAATCCACAGGGCCTCGCCGACCTGCAGGCGCTGGCCGACCCGACGCGCCGCCGCCTGTACGAGTACGTGCTGGGCCGCCCCGAGCCGGTCAGCCGCGATGATGCCGCCGCCGCCCTGGGCATCGGCCGCCCGCTGGCCGCGCACCACCTCGATCGCCTGGCCACGGCCGGCCTCCTGGCCGCCGAGTTCCACCGCCGGTCAGGCCGGACCGGTCCTGGCGCGGGGCGGCCGGCGAAGTTCTACCGGCCCTCCGGCCGCGAGGTGCGCGCCAGCCTGCCCGAGCGCAGGTACGAGTTCGCCGCGGACCTGCTGGCCGGCGCCATGGAAGGTGGCGACGATCCCTCAACCGCGCTCGCCGATGCCGCCTGGCGGCGCGGCGAGGAGCTCGGCGCGGAGGCGCGGCGGCGCGGCGCAAGTCGCGGAGCGGGTCGCGGAGCGGGTGGCCAGCGCGAGGCGCTGGCCTCGGTGCTGCGCGACGCCGGCTACGCCCCGTTCGAGCGCAACGGCGAGCTGCGCATGCTCAACTGCCCCTTCCACGAGCTCGCGCAGCGGCACCGCGAGGTGACCTGCGGCATGAACCTGGCCATGCTGCAAGGCCTCATGGCCGGTGCCGGGCTGCCGCCGGAGAACGCGCGGCTGGACGTGCAGCCCGGGATGTGCTGCGTCGCCATCCGCGAGCGCTGAGAGCTAAGGCCTAGGGCACCGTCTCGGACGCCCAGGCGGGGTCGCTGCCCTCCATCTCCCTGATGACGGCGCCGGTGGTGGCGTCCAGGATCGCGATGGAGGCATCCGGGAAGCCGACCTCCACCGCCAGCTTCGTGCCGTCCGGCGACCAGGTGGGCTCGCCGGCGACGACACCTGACCACAGGACGTCGCCATCGAGGTCGACGATTGCGATGATCGGCAGCGCCTCCTCGGTGGTGACGTCGTACTCGTAGGCGACCCGCGTGCCGTCCGGCGACCAGACCGGGGCGTAGCCCTCGACCAACAGGCGGGCGTCGGAGCCGTCGGCATCGGCGAGGTGCAGGCCATCCGCCTGCTGGAGCAGGAGCGAGCCGCCATTGGGCGACCACCAGGCGCCCCGCGCGACGGCGATCTGCCGCGGCTCACCACCGGGCAGTCGCTTGACAACGAACGGCAGAGCCTCGTCCTGGGTGGTGCCACTCGGAATCGGCCGGTAGGCGATGCGGCTGCCATCGGGCATCCACTGCGGGCTGGTGCCGCGCCCGATCACCGTCGCCTCCCCCGTCTCCATGTCCAGCAGCCACATGCGCTGCGGCTCGCCGGTGGTGTCGACGGTCAGGCCCGAATCCTCGTAGAGCAGCGTCGTCGAATCGCGGGACCACGAGATGTTCTCCCCCACGGGGCCGAGCGCGCGCTGCTGCGAGCCGTCGGCGTTCACCACCCACAGCTGCGGCGCGGCGCCGGCAAAGAGCCCTGGCCGGAACGCGATCTGCCTCCGGTCCGGCGACCAGAAGGGAAGGATGGCGGCGACGGACGCATGGTCACCCAGGCCGCTGACCTGGCGCGCGGATCCATCGGGATCGATGACGAAGACCTGCGTGACGCCGTCCACCGGCCGTACCAGGGCCAGGCCGGCGGCCACCGACGCGTCGACCGGGGTCGGTTCGGGGCTGGGCGAGGTCGTCGCGGCATCATCCGACGCGCTGGCCACCGCGGAGGCGGGGTCCTGGCGTGGCATCGGCGAGACCGAGGGCGTGCTTCCGGCGCGGCATGCCGCAAGCAGGACGCAGCACGCCGCGAGGATGATGATCCCGTGGCGCGACGTCGCGTTGGGCCTTGACCCGGCGCTCGGCATGGCGTGCCAATCTCCGCGCATGGATGGGCTGCCGGCGGAGTGTAGCGGTCAGGCCCACGCGCAGGCGTGTCGGAGCGCAGACTGCAACCCTGCCCAGCAAAGGCGCCACACGACAGGAGGTTGGCATGGCGATGGTCACGGACCCGGTATGCGGGATGAGGATCGACACCGATGACGCGGCCGCGACCGCGGAATACGACGGCAACACCTACTACTTCTGCTCGCAGGTGTGCCACGACGCCTTCGTCGCCGATCCGGCCTCGTACGCCGACTGAGGCTGGTCGGAAATGCCGGACCGGCTGACCGAAGCGGAGCTGGCCCAGCGCTCCGGCGCCAGCGGCGAGCAGGTCAGGACGCTCGTCGATCTCGGCGTCCTGCAGCCGAGCAACGGCACGTTTTCGCGCAGCGACGTCATGCGCGTTCGCGTGGTCGCCAGCCTGGAGGCCACGGGCATCGAGGCGGAGGCCGTCGCGCGGGCGTTGGCATCGGGTCACCTGTCACTGGGCTACCTGGAGAGCGCCGGCCGGCGGCACCCCCGCTCCGACCGGACCTTTGCGTCGGTCGCGGAGGAGATGGGCGTCCCATTCGCCACCATCGAGCGTGTCTACGTCTCCTTCGGCCTGGTGCGGCCCGAAGCAGACGAGCGGGTCCGCGAGGAGGACCTGGAGATGCTGCGGATCCTCCCCCTCCTTTTCGGCGCCGGCGTGGACGAGGGTGACGTGCTCGGCATCGCGCGGGTCTGGGGCGACAGCGCCCGCCGCGTCGCGCAATACCTGCCGCACTACTTCCACGCATCGGTTGAGGCGGGCTTTCGCCGCCGCGGGCTGAACGACAACGCGGCCTACGAGGCGGCGATCCGCGAGGTCGGCGTCCGCATCGGGCGCTCCGGTGAGGACCTGCTCGGCTGGCTCTTCCGGCGGCACTCGGAGGTCTTCATGACCGAGCACCAGCTCGAGCACGTCGAGACGGCGCTGGAGGCCGCCGGGGTCCGGCGTCGCCCACCACGTCGCGTGGAGGCGGCGGCCTTCGCCGACCTGTCGGGGTACACGCGGCTGACCGAGGAGTCCGGTGACGAGGCCGCCGCGCGGACCGCCATCGCGCTCGCGGCGCTGGTCAACGAAGTCGCGGAACGACACCGCGGGACCGCGGTGAAGATGCTCGGCGACGGCGTCCACTTCCACTTCCGCGATCCGGCCGACGCGGTCCGGGCCTCGCTCGAGCTGGTGGAGAGCGCGCCGGCGCGAGGGCTGCCGCCCGCGCACGTCGGAATCAACGCGGGACCGATGCTCTATGAGGAGGGCGACTACTTCGGCCGGACGGTCAACGTCGCGGCCCGCATCGCGGCGCTGGCGGGCGCCGGGCAGGCGTACGTCGGCGAGTCGCTCGTCGAGCGGGTTGCGGAAGATGGCTTCCGCCTGCTGGAGGTCGGCGAGTTCGAGCTGAAGGGCATCGCAACGCCGGTCCGCGTGTATGAGGCCGTCCGGAGCTGAACGCTCATACGGCGGTCGGACGCAGCTCCAGGCCCCGAAGCAGCTGCGCGTTGAGGGCCACCGCGATCGTGGAGATG
>JAPSGM010000346.1 GCA_031177555.1 Chloroflexota bacterium | reverse complement strand
ATCCGGCAGATGACCGTCGACAACCCGCGGCGCGTCCTCACGATCCCGTAGGGACAGTGGCCGAGCCGCGCGACCCGGTCGTCGACCTGCGCCGCATCGCGTTCCTGCTGGAGGCGGCCAGCGAGCCGTCCTACCGGGTGCGCGCTTTCCGGAACGCGGCCCGGGCCATTGCGGCGCTCCCGGCCGGCGATTTGGCGGAGCGAACCAGGCGGGGCACTCTGCGCGAGCTGGCCGGCATCGGCGAGGTGCTGGAGCGAACCATCGCCGAGTCGCTGCGCGGCGAGGCGCCGGTCTACCTGCGCCGGCTGGAGGCGACCGGCGGCCGCATGCTCGCCGAGCTGGGAGCTGAGCTGTGCGCCGCGCTGCGCGGAGACTGCCACGTCCACTCCGACTGGTCCGACGGCGGCGCCCCCATCCGCGAGATGGCCGAGGCGGCACGCGAGCTGGGCCGAGAGTACGTCGTGCTGTCCGACCACTCGCCGACGCTCACCGTGGCCAACGGCCTCTCCGCCGAGCGGCTGGAGCGGCAGCTGGACGAGGTGGCGCTGCTGAACCGTGAGCTGGCGCCGTTCCGCATCCTGACCGGCATCGAGGTCGACATCCTGGCCGACGGGTCGCTCGACCAGTCGCCGGAGCTGCTCTCAAGCCTGGACATGGTCGTCGGCAGCGTGCACTCGGAGCTGCGGATGGCCGAGCGGCTGATGACCCGCCGCATGGTCACCGCGCTGGCGAACCCGCACCTGGACATCCTGGGCCACTGCACCGGCCGCATGAAGACGCGCAAGCGGAACCGGCCTGAGTCCACGTTCGACGCCGAGATCGTCTTCGCCGCGGCAGCGCAGTTTGAAAAAGCCATCGAGGTCAACTCGCGCCCGGAGCGCCTCGACCCGCCGAAGCGCCTGCTGCGCCTGGCGCTGGAGGCCGGCTGTCGGGTCGCCATCGACTCCGACGCCCACTACCCGGGGCAGCTGGCCTGGCTGCCGTACGGCTGCGACCGTGCCGCGGCATGCGGCGTGCAAGCCGGCTCCGTCGTCAACGCGCTCGGCGCGGACGAGCTGCTCGCCTGGGCGGCCGCGCACGAGCGGGGCTGACCCATCGGTCATACTGGGAAGCCCCACCAGTGGAGGAGGCACGCATGTCCGTCGCACGCGTCACCGAGCTGAGCTGCACCTCGAACGAGTCCTTCGAGGACGCCATCCGCCAGGGAATCGAACGCGCCCAGAAGACGCTGCGCCAGGTGCGCAGCGCCTGGGTCAAGGAGCAGCGCGTCACCGTCGGCCGCGACGGAACGGTCGAGTTCCAGGCCAACATCCTGGTGACCTTCGTCCTGGAGGACTGAGGCCGCCGCTGGGCCCGACATCGGTATGGCCCGATGGGTGGGTGCCGCGCGAGGTCGGGTTCCGGTGCAGCCTGGCCCGATGCAGCGGGCCAAAAACGTGGCTACCAGGGCGGAGCCAGGGCCTCCATCGTGGGACGATCGGCGTGGAGGCCGTCGGCCGTGAGCGGGATCAGCGCCACATGGTCGGCGCCGGCGTCCAGCATTGCTCGCAACCGGGTACGGACGGCAGCCTCGTCGCTCCACGCTACCAGCGCGTCGACCAGGCGGTCCGACCCCGGCTTCACCAGGTCCTGCTCGTGGAAGCCGCATTCCAGCAGGTTGGCCCGATAGTTCGGCAGGCCCAGGTAGCGGTCCAAGTACCGATGCGCCGCGGCCCGTGCCGCGGCGGGCTCCGCCTCGACCCGACAGGCCAGGCTGACCACCAGAGTGGGACGCGGCCGGCCGGCCACGGTCGCCGCCTCGTCCAGCGCGGAGCGGGCGCGAGCCACGTACGACTCGGGGACGAGGTACGGAAAGGCGCCGTCAGCTTCCTGTCCGGCAAGGAGGAGCATCCGCTGGCGTAGCGCAGCGAGCACCACCGGAGCTTCGCCGTGCGGGGACGGCCCGCGGAATGTGGCATCGGCATAGGCGCGCAGGAAGTCGCGTATGGCGGTCAGCGGCGGGCCGTAGTCGTGGCCGCGCACCTCCGAGACGGTGTCGCGGTGGCTCGCGCCCAGGCCCAGCACCATCCGGCCGCCGGACAGCTCGTGGACCGTCGCCGCCCCGGCGCGC
>JAPSGM010000154.1 GCA_031177555.1 Chloroflexota bacterium | reverse complement strand
AGCGGCAGGCCGGCAAGGCGGAACGCGTTCTCGAAGTCGGCCAGCAGCTGGGCCTGGCGAATACGCAGCGCCGGCTCATGACGCGCGAAGAGGATCTGCCAGCGCTGGCGCGGCGCCTGCTCTGCTGATCGGTCGGGCATCTCGTCACGGATGGTACCGTGGATCGGATGGGAGATCTGCTGGGCGCCATCAGCCGGCATCGCGCCGGCCTCTTCGTGCTGGCCGTCGGCTTCCTCCTCGGTTGGCTGCTGTGGCACGTGAAGGGCGCGCTCCCGGCGTTCGTCATCGCGGTCGCACTGGCGTTCATTTTGGACCCGGTCGTCACGTTCCTGCAGCGCCGAGGCATCCCGCGCTGGGCCGGGGTCCTGGCCGCCTACGCGGCGGTCGCGGCGCTGGTCTGGGTGCTGGCGGCGTTCGCCGTCCCGCCCTTGGCCGACCAGACCCGCGAGCTGATCGACCATCTCCCCGAGCTGGGAGCGGCCATCACCAACGTCCAGCAGGAGGTGCTGCAGTGGTACCAGTCGCTTCCGCTGCCGCCCGACCTGCGGGAGATGCTGGACGAGTCGATCGCAAACGCCGATCAGGCCTTCGCCGAGGTGATCCGGCAGATCCTGGGCCCGGCGGTGACGACGGTACTGCGCACGGCGGGCTTCATCCTCGGCCTGATCGTCATCCCGGTCTGGCTCTTCTTCGTCCTCAAGGACCGCGAGGGCCTGCCGCGCGCCGTACGCCGGGCGCTGCCCCAGTCGTGGCACGCCGACGCGGACAACGTCATGCGCCTGCTGGCGCTCACCGGTGGCCGATGGGTGCGCGGCCAGCTGCTGCTGGGCGCGGCCATCTTCGTGGCGACGGTGGTCGGCCTCAGCATCTTGACCGCCGTCGGCTTCGGCGAGTTCGGGCGATTTACCCTGGTGCTGGCGCTCATCGCCGGCGTACTCGAGTGGTTCCCCATCATCGGTCCGATTTTGGCGGCAATCCCGGCGATCCTCATCGGGCTGACCATCAGCCCCGCCGCCGCAATCTCGGCCGCGGTCTTGTACACCGCCATCCAGCAGCTCGAGAACAACCTGCTCGTCCCCAAGGTTCTCGGCGACGCCGTGAAGCTGCACCCTGCCGTCATGATCCTGGCGCTGGTGGTGGGCGGCGCCCTGTTCGGCATCGGCGGTGCCATCCTGGCGGCGCCGGTGGTCGCCATCGGGCGGGACCTGTACCAGTACACGTTCGAGCGCCTCCACGGCCGCTTGCCGGACGCCGCCTATGCGGCGGCAGTCCCGGTGGGGAAAGCGGAGCCGGAGACCCCGGAGTCGGAGGCCGCGGCAGAAGAGGCCGCCGCAGAAGAGGCCGCCGCAGAAGAGGCCGCGGCGGGATCGGCCCCGGAGGAAGCCCCGCCTCTCGGCCCACCTTAGCCGCGCCGCGGCTCAACCGACCAACGACGCGGCGGGACGGCGAGTAGCGCACGGGTTCCGCCGTCTCGCGAGCCGTGGGCTGGCTGAAACGGCGGGGGTAGCGTACGTCCGACCGACGGACGGCGGCTCCGTGGTCCGGTCAGCCGCCGGCTGGCTAACGGCAGCTGCCGCGCAAAGACGGCCGTGACGCAGCCGTGCGGCGGCCGTGCGGCGGCCCGCGGTCAGAACGTCGGTTTGCGCGCGTGCATGCGGACCGACTGCAGGATCCCCATGCCGAACATGAGCGAGATGAGCGACGAGCCGCCGTAGGTGATGAACGGCAGCGGGATGCCGGTGACCGGCATGATCCCGATGACCATCCCCACGTTCACCATGATCTGGAAGAGCAGCATGCTGGCCAGGCCCACGGCCATCATCATGCCCAGCGCGTCGCGCGCGCCCCAGCCGATGGCCAGGATGCGCCAGATCAGCAGCCCGAAGATGACCAGCACCAGGATGCTGCCGATGAAGCCCAGCTCCTCCGCCACGACGGTGAAGATGAAGTCGGTGGACTGCACCGGCAGGAAGCCCAGCTGGTTCTGTCGGCCCGCGGTGAGGCCCTGCCCGAAGAGGCCCCCAGAGCCGACCGCGTTGAGCGACTGGATCAGCTGGTAGCAGGCGCCCTGCGGGTCTGCTCCGGGATCGAGGAAGCAGAACAGGCGCTGCCGCTGGTAATTCTCCAGCGTCTGCACCAGTAGGGGCGCAACGGCAACGGTTGCGCCGGTGAAGATGCCCATCCAGCCGATGCTGGCGCCGCTCATGAACAGCATTCCGATCAGGATCGCCACGAACACGAGCGCCGTGCCCAGGTCGGGCTGGCGGAAGACCAGCGCGGTGGGAATGGCCATCAGCACCGCCGCACCGACCAGGGTCGACAGCTTGCCGACCTTTTCGCGGCGCCCGGATAGGAACGTGGCCAGCACCACCACCATCAGGACCTTGGCGACCTCGCTGAACTGGAAGTCCAGGCCGGCGACCGTGATCGACAGCTGCGCGCCGAACAGGTTGGTGCCGATCATCAGCGTGAGCGCCAGCAGGCCGAGCACGAAGAGGTAGATCGGCATGGTGAGGGTCTGCAGCCAGTGGTAGTCCACGCTGGCCGCCGTGAAGAAGATGATCAGCCCGATCGTCGCCCAGATGAGGGTCTTCACCGTCTGCGACAGATCTGCCGCATCGCCGGCCTCGGCATAGCCGACGGAGTAGCCCATGACCAGGCCCAGCACGATGAGCAGGACCATGTAGAGGCAGAGCTGCAGGTCGAAGGATCGCCAGCGGCGGGCACGGACGTTGTCAACAAGTGTTGCGGTGAGGGTCGTGGCGCCCATCGTGCTCGCCCTAGTTCGCCGTGACCAGGCTGAAGTCGCGCGGGTCGAGGCGCAGGTCCTGTTTCAGGTCGTACCACTCCTGCAGGAAGTACTTCACGACCGCCAGCGACACGTTCCCCGGGACGACGGCGGAATAGGAGAACGTGACGACGGCCAGGTCCGCGTCGGTGGAGCCGGCGTTCGAGGGCAGGTAGGCCACGAACCACGAGTGGAAGGGGAGCGTCCCCCGGCGCGAGCGCGTGCCGAACTCGGCGGTGCCGGTCTTGCCGGACAGCGCGCCGGGCAACCGCAGGTCGCGGATGTTGTACGCGTGGCCCGAGGTGATGACCTCGCGCGCCCCGATGCGCATGGTGCGCAGGTTCGCGGCGCTGGCGTCCAGCCGTCGGATCACCTCCGGCTTGTAGCGCTCGACCAGCTTGCCGTCCGCGTCGGTCTCGCCGCGGACCACCATGGGGCGCATCAGCTTGCCGCCGTTCGCCACCGCGGCGTACGCGTTCAGCAGCTGCACCGGCGTCACCGCCACCACGTTCTGCCCGATACCGGCCTGCGCCAGCTCGCCGGTGAACACGTTCTCTCGCCCCTGCGACCGGGCCCACTCGCGACTGGCCACGATGCCGGCCGCCTCGCCGGGGAGCGCGATGCCGCTTCGCTCGCCGAAGCCCAGCTCCTCCGCCCAGCTGCCGAAGGCGTCGATGCCAAGGCGAATCGCCATCTGGTAGAAGAACGTGTCCGAGCTGTGGGCGAAGGCGTCGACCATGTTCAGCGGGCCGAAGCCCTGGCGGTTCCAGTCGTAGAGGCACTGCCCGTCCGGCGCGCCGGGGATCTGGTAGCAGGCGTAGGTCGGCCACAGCCGGCCGGCGGTGGTGACGCCGGCCTCCAGCGCGGCGAGACCGGTGACCAACTTGAACGTCGACCCGGGCGGGTAGATGTCGGCGATGGCGTGGTTGCGCAGCGGCCGGGCGGGATTGTCCAGATAGACCTGGTAGTCCTCCGCGCTGATCCCGGTCGCGAACTTGTTGTTGTCGTAGGCCGGCAGGGACACCATGGCCAGGATCTCGCCGGTCTGCGGGTTCATCACCACCGTGACGCCCTGCTCCACGCCGACCGCCTTCATGCCCCAGCGCAGGGCGTCGGTTGCGACCCGCTGCATGCGGGCGTCGAGCGTCAGCATCAGGTTCTTGCCGGGAACCGGTTCCTGGAGCGTCTCCAGGCTGTTGACCGCGCGCCCGCCCGCGTCGCGCACCCACAGCTCGGCGCCGTAGGTGCCCCGCAGCGCCTCCTCGAAGCTCGCCTCGACGCCGGCCCGGCCGATGACGTCGTCGCGCAGGTAGCCGTCGTCGGCCAGGTCGCGAAACTCGTCGAGATTGACCGGCCCGGTGTAGCCCAGGATGTGCGAGAGGAGCTTGCCGTTGGCCGCGCCCTGGTCGTCCAGGTAGCGCCGAATGGGGTCGACCTCCACCACCACGCCGGGCAGCGAGGCCGACTCCTCGCCGATGATCAGCGCGGCCTGGCGTGAGATGCCGCGCTCGATGGGCACGAGGTCGAACGGCGATCCCTGGAACGCGTTGAGCCGTTGCCGCAGGGTGCGTGGCTCCGACCCGGTCAGCTCAGCCACCCGTCGCAGGACGCGGCCGGTGGCGCCCGCCGGCAGGTCGGCCGGGCGCACCTTCACGGTCCACGACGGGACGTTGACGACCAGCGCGCGTCCCTGCCGGTCGTAGACCAGGCCGCGCGGAGCCGGGATGGGCACCTCCACCGTTCGCGAGCGTACCGCCTCGGCGGCGTACTCCTCGCCACGCACGACCTGCAGGTGGAACAGCCGTACGCCCAGGATGCTGAAGATGAGCGCCGCCACGACCGCAAAGGCGACGAAGCGCGCACGCGACCGCGGCAGGTCCAGGCGACCCTCGTTGAGATCAGCCATCGGCGGTCACCATGCCGGCTTCTCCTCGGGGACGAGGCGTGCGGTCGCCAGGCGCGCCGGGTACAGGGCCAGGATCACGATCGCCGCATTCAGGAAGGCCGCCGGGAGGATGAGCTCCAGCGGGACGCCCACCTGGAGCGGGTTCTCCACCAGGCGGTACACGCCGAGCTTGACCAGGTCCGCGAGCATGCTTCCCGCGAAGCAGGCGAGCACGGGGTAGACCCACGTCAGGCGCCCGAGGATCTGCGACCCGCCGGCCACCATGGCGCTGACCAGGAGGAGGGAGAGCGGCAGCGTGCCCAGCGGGTCCTGGACCAGCAGGTTGGCGGTCGACCCGCCCACGAAGGCCCAGATGATGCCCGGGCCGAAGCCGAGCAGCACGGTGACCAGGACGACGGCGACCAGGACGAGGTTGGGGCGCACGCCGGCGATCTCGATCACCGGGGCCAGGCCGGCATGGACGATCCCGACGACGATGGCCAGGAGGACGCTGGTGTACGTGATCTCGGATTCCCCTCGAGGCTATGCAGGCCATGCCCGTTGCCAGGCGGCACAAGTATACGGGCGCGCGGGGCGGGCCCTAGAGGCC
>JAPSGM010000153.1 GCA_031177555.1 Chloroflexota bacterium | reverse complement strand
CGGCCTCGAGGCCGTCGACGGACGAGGACCCGAACCGCCTGGTGCGCCGCGAGGCGGGCGACTACCGGACGCCGGACGAGCGGTTCGAGGTGCGGACCTCCGGCGTCGGCTGGATGCTCCTCGACCGGGAGGCGGCCGATGACTTCGGCCAACCGCTGGCCCGCGGTCCGTTCCCCACCCTGGACGCGGCGCGCGAGACGATCCCCGAGGCGCGTCGCGCCACGATCAAGCCGGTGAAACGCCAGAGCTGAGAGGAATCGGCTGCGGGTAGCGCTCCACCAGGCGGAAGCGCTGGCAGATGACCGCGGTCGCGAATGGCGGGTCCATCGGTCCCGATGATTTTCGTGCTGCGAGCTCGTCTATCCCGGCAAAGGACCGACGCAGGAAAGGGGAATCCGCTGGTCCATCGCGTGATCGTGTGCGACGCCGCCCAGCTCAGCGGGTCGGACCTCGAGACGGTCGAGGCGCTGGCCCGGCTGCAGCTGGAGGCGCGTCGACGCGGGTTCCGGGTGCAGCTGCGTCACGTTCCCCCCGAGCTGGCAGAGCTTCTGGAGCTGTGCGGGCTGGCGGAGGTGCTACGCCTGGGCGACGCGCTCGGCGTCGATGCGGGGCGGCAGGCCGAACATCGGGAAGAAGCGGGCGGTGTCCAGGAAGAAGGTGATGCCGGCGATCCGGTCGCCTGACACCTCCAGCACTTGCAGCGACCACGGCTCCCAACCGCCACTGGGAGAGGGCTTGTACTGGCCGAAGGCCGGCGAACCGTTGGCGGTGGTGGGAATCAGGCGCGAGCCCTTGCAGCCGAGCCCCGGCCCCAGGCACCAGGCCACGACGTCCTCGTGGGTCTGCAGCCACAGCGCGTAGGGCGGCATGTTCCACGTCGCGTCCTCGCGCAGGAGCGAGGTCAGCGCATCCATGTCGTAGCGCTCGAAGGCGTCCACGTAACGGCTGAGCAGCGCGCGCCGGGCCTCATCCATCGGCTCGGCCACGACCTCGTCCCGGGCCTTCGCGCTCGACAACGTGGCGCGTGCCCGCTGCAGGGCGCTGTTGACCGATGCCACCGACGTGTCCAGCAGCTCCGCCACCTCGGCCGCGCGCCAGCGCAGCACCTCACGCAGGATCAGCACGGCCCGCTGGCGCGGCGGCAGGTGCTGCAGCGCGGCGACGAAGGCAAGCCGGATGGACTCGCGCGCCACGGCCACCTCGGCCGGGTCGCCGGCGCCGGGCACGACCCGGGCGTCCGGGATCGGCTCCAGCCAGGTCACCTCCGGCAGCCGCTCGCCGAGCGGCTCGTCCGCGCTCCCGGCGGGCCGCAGGTCCATCGGCCGGGCCCTGCGTTCGCGGGAGCCGAGCATGTCCAGGCAGACGTTGGTGAGGATCCTGTACAGCCACGAGCGCAGCGACGAGCGACCCTCGAACCCGTCGATGTTGCGCCAGGCGCGCAGGAGCGTCTCCTGGACGGCGTCATCGGCCTCGAAGGACGACCCGAGCATGCGGTAGGCATAGCCCGTCAGCTCCGAGCGGTGCGCCTCCAGGCGCGCTTCCAGCTCCTGGTCGGGGGCGATGGGGGTGGGCTCGGGAGCGGTGGGGACGGCGATTTCGGTCACCGGGCAATGACAGGGAATCGCGCTGCCCTTGTCAAGCGACCTCCCGGGAGCCCGTCAGGCGGTCTTCGCCGGGGCCGAGCCCAGCACCTCGTAGAGCGTCATCGGCTCGCGGACGCCGCGCAGCGCCCGCGGCCCCAGCGGCTGGAACGTGGCCTCCATCGGATCCTCGCCCAGCGCCGAGAGGGTCGCGGCCGACATGAGGATGCGGCCGCCGTCGGCGGTGTTGCAGATGCGGTTCACGGCGTGGACGGCCAGGCCGACGTAGCCGGCATCGGTCAGCGTCGGTCGCCCGGTGTGGACGCCCACCCGCACCATCACCGCGGCGCCGGCCGGCCAGGCGTGCGTGGCCAGTGCGCGCTGCAGCCCGATGGCCGCCGCCACGGCGTCCCGGGGCGCCTTGAAGACGGCGAAGAACTCGTCGGCGCGGGCGTCGACCTCGCGGCCGCCGGTGCGCCGCACCGCGGTCCGGATGTGGCGCCTGACGTCGTTCAGCACGCGGGCGTAGCCGTCGCCGAGCTTCTGGAGCAGCCCGGTGGAATCGACGATGTCGGTGGCCAGGAATGTGACGGTGCCGGTCGGCAGGCTGCCGGGGCCGGTGGCGCGCAGCTGGCCCTCCATGAAGCCGATCGGCACGATCCCGTACCGCTTCGCGGCCTTCAGCAGCCGCGTCCTGGCCCTGCTGCGCGCCGACTCGTCCTCGAAGACCACCTGGCTGAACCGGGCCAGGGCGTTGCGCACATGCGACTCGTCGTGGATCGGCAGGCGCCGGCGGCCCCGCGAATCCACGTATGCGAAGTCGCCGTCGCGCAGCTCGGTGCGCTTCCGGGAGTCCAGTGTCGCCATGGACCGATGGTACGACCGTGCCCCGGTCGTTGCAGTCGCGGAGTTGACCGGGTGGGCAGTCGGAGCGTGGGTCGAGCGTGTCACATTCGCCAGCGACTGGCACTCGGGGAGCCCAACTTGCGGAATGCGAATGGTGGTCACGTTCCGCAGCAAGACACGCCGCGGGACGGCGCTACGCAGCTCGCATCACCACCGTTTCGGTGAGGCCGGATCTCCCTTTCAGCGCCAGGCTGCGATGCTCGAGCCCCTCGTCGTCGAGGCCGGCCGAGCGGAGGGCGTCCATGCTGACCAGCAGCTCGCCCGCCCCGGCGGCCGAGGCGAGCCGGGCGCCGACATTGACCGGATCGCCCACTGCGGTGAACTCGACCTTGTCCTCGGTTCCCACGGTGCCGACGAACGCGACCCCGCTGTTCACGCCCACGCCAATCGGCAAGGGATGGTCCGATTCGGCCACCGCCCGCAGGAGCGCCTGGCCGGCCTGGATGGCACGCAGCGCGTGCTGCTCGTCGGTGAAGGCTGGGATGAAAAAGGCCATGACCTCGTCGCCCACGAACTTGTCGACGAACGCCTCGTGGTCCATCAGCACGTGCGTGGCGGTCGAGAAGAAGCCGTCCATGGCGTCCCGGAACTCGGCCGGGCGCATCCGCTCGCCGAGCGTGGTGGAGCCACGCACGTCGGCGAACAGGAAGCTGGAGTCAACTTCGGCACCGGACCGCTTCTTGATCATGGCGGTGAAGCAGAACTGGCAGTACTTCGGGTTGCCCGGAAACGGCTTCTTGCCGATGAGGCCAAGCACCGGGGCCAGCGGTCCCCGGAACGGCGACGCGCACAGCTTGCAGCGCGGATCCGCGGGCACATGGCTCATGACCCGCCGGCCGGTGCGAACCCCGGGCGCGATGCCCAGGAGCACGTCGCGCGCGTTCCGCTCCCTTCGAGCGGCCTCCTCCTCGGGTGTCTGGCGACGGAACACGGCTCAACCGCCCTCGCCTGCGGGTCCGGGGAACATGGGCGTATACCCGGCGATCATCCCTGCAGGAGCCGCACGCTCACGAGCTCAAAGGACATCGATTCCCGAGACCCTCCGCTGTAATGCTGCTCCTAGACACGATAGCGGTGCGGTCCAGCGGACAGGCGCTTCGTGGCAGACTGACGCACCCACCCCCGTGCAAATGAAGGGAGCCTCCATGAGCCGCCTGCTGGTGCATCTCGCCACCGGACCCGAGCACCCGACCCGTGCCGCCCTGGCCCTGCTCGTCGCCCGCACGGCGCAGCAGCAGGGCCACGACGTCGACCTCTTCCTGGCGGGCGATGCGGTGGGCCTCCTGCGCGACGCGACGCTGGATGCGGTCCAGGGCGTCGGGACTGGCAGCCTCCGCGAGCACTTCGACGCCCTGGCGGCGGGTGGCGCCCGGGTCTACGCCTCCGGCCTGTCGAGCAAGGCCCGGGGCCTGGATGCAGAGGCGCTGGGGGGAAAGCAGGTGGAGCTCGCCCCGCCGGATCGGCTGGTGGAGCTGACGTTCGAGGCCGACCGCGTGCTCAGCTACTGATCACCGCGGCGCAGCACGTCCAGGAACGCGTCGGCGATGACCTCGTAGCCGCGATCGTTGGCGTGGATGTCCTCCACGCCGATGTGGGTCAATTGCAGGCCCTGTCCCTCGAACCGCGGATGGACGTCGGCCACGCGCACGTCCAGCTCCCGCGCCACGCAGGCGATGGTGTCGTTCATGCCCCGGTCGGCAGGGTCTCGGCCGGCGGCCCTGCAGTCGATGCGAAGGTCGCGGCCCAGCAGGGCAAGCCGGCCACCGGCCTCGTAGACGGCATCGGTCCCGCTGAACGGGTTGAAGTAGGTCATCACCGCCAGCCGGGCGTCTGGCGCATGCCGGTTGGCCGCCTCGCGCAGCGAGCGCAGCGAGCTTCGGTAGTTCTCCTCGAAGGCCGCGAGGGTCACGGCGACGGACTGCCGGCACGCCGCCGAGTCCGGAGCCGATGCGCATGGATCCGTGCCCAGCAGGCGCAGCAGGTCGTTGCCGCCGATGTCGAGCGTGACGAGCGTCACGGCCGGATCCGCCCGGCGGAGCAGGCGAAGGGCGGCGGCGAGCTGCCCTTCGGACCGGAACGAGCCGCTCGTCTCGCCGCCGACGGCCAGGTTCGCGAGCGCCGGATGCCCGAGCCGGCCGTGGAGGAGCGCCACGTATCCACCGCGGCCGGGATCCGTGGCGCCCGCCCCGACGGCCAGCGAGTCACCCAGGGCCAGGTAGGTTCCATCGCCGATGACGGCCGGCGTGGGCCGGGGCGAGGGCCTGGGCGGTGGCGTTGGCGAGGGAGCGGCCGCTGCAGATTCGACGGGTGACGTCATCGGCGCGGCGGGCGGAGAGGTGGTCTCGCTGGGCCCGCACCCGGCGGCCGCCACGACCAGGGAGGTGACGAGCGTCGATGGAAGCCGCAGCCGCACACGAACGCCGCACCGCACGGAGCGTGCCGGACGGTCAGCAGGTCACGTTGGCGTCGAGACCATCCTGCTGGAACTGCGCCATGACGACCGGCCCGCCGGTGAAACCGTCACCGCGGCACACGTCCAGCGCACCGGAGAGCGTGCTAGCGCCGGCAACCCAGCTGGGGTAGTCGGCGAACTCATCGGTCCAGCCGGTGATGGCGTACCACATCCGGGGGGCGGAGTAGAAGCCGACCGACGCGACCTCCATCGATTCCAGATAGTCGACCGCTCCGTGCAGGGCGGCGACGTTGAGCGTCGGATCCGATCGCCAGGAGTTGGCGGTCTCCACGTCCAGCCACCACGCGTTGGCGACCGGCGTGCGGGTGGCATCGGGCTCGGCCCA
>JAPSGM010000152.1 GCA_031177555.1 Chloroflexota bacterium | reverse complement strand
CCGCTTCGCGGCCGGGGCTGCGGCGCCCCTGGCGGGACGTGGCTGTTCGGGGCTGGATCGGTCATGGGAACGCGAGGGAGTCTAGCACCGGGCGGCCGGGACCCCGATTACCGGCCGATTACGTTTCGCTTACCGACGCTACGTGGTCGACGACAGGTTCGAGCGCACGCTGATCCAGCTGCCCAGGGCGCTCACGCCCAGGCCGGCACCCAGCACGATCGCCGACAGCGTGGCCAGGTACTGCGCGCTGACCGCGGTCTCCATCTGGAAGACGTCGAAGAGGATGGGCTGGATCGGATCCCACACGATCGCCACCAGCACGATGGTGATCACGGCGCCGATGAGCCCCGACAGGATCCCTTCCAGGATGAACGGCCAGCGGATGAACGAGTCGGACGCGCCGACCAGCCGCATGATCTCGATCTCGTTGGCGCGCGAGTACACCGCGATGCGAATGGTGTTGACGATCATGAACAGGACGGTCAGCCCCACCAGGCCGAGCGCGATGATCCCGACCGTGCGGATGACGCCGATGATCCCCAGCAGCTTGTCGTAGGCGTCCTGGCTGGTCGTGATCTCGCTCACCTCCCTCCGCTCGACGAGCGCTTCCGAAACCGCTCGGGATGCGCCCGGGTCAAGCAGCGAAACCTCGATGGACGCGTAGAGCTCAGGGTCGGACCCGCCAAAGCTGAGCTCCTGGCCCCGTTGTCGGTGCCACTCGCGCAACCGCTCCATTGCCATCTCGGGGCTGACGTACTCCACCGATTGCACCCCGGGCAGCTCCTCGACGTACGAGATGAGCACGTTCCGCTGCGCCTCGGGCAGGCCCTCTACCAGCCGCGCCGTCACGCCGACCTTGCTCTCGATGAACTCCAGGCCCGAGTTCAGGCCGGCGATCACGATGAACAGCCCGGACAGCAGGACCAGCATCAGGATCACGGTCGCGGTGGCGGCCAGGCTCATCATCGCGTTGCGCCAGAAGCCCTGCCAGGCCCGGACGACCGCGAAGCCGATGAAGCGCGCGAAGACCATCGGTCAGTACTCCCGCTCGTACGCGGCGCCGGACTCGTCACGGACCAGGGAGCCGTGCTCCAGGGCCAGCACGCGCCGGCGCATGGCGTTGACGATCTCCTGGTTGTGCGTCGCCATCAGGACGGTGGTGCCGAGGCCGTTGATCTGGATCAGCAGCTGGATGATCTCCCAGGAGGTGACCGGGTCCAGGTTTCCGGTCGGCTCATCGGCGATCAGCATGGCCGGGTCGTGGACCAGGGCGCGCGCGATGGCCACGCGCTGCTGCTCGCCGCCGGAGAGCTGGGTCGGCAGGTGGTCGGCGTGGTCCTGCAGCCCCACCAGGTTGAGCAGCTGCGGCACGCGGCGCCGGATCTCGCTCCCCGCGGCGCCGGTCACCTCCAGGGCGAAGGCCACATTCTCGAAGACCGTCTTGGCGGGCAGCAGCCGGAAGTCCTGGAAGACGATCCCGATGCGCCGCCGCAGCCTCGGAACCTCCCGCCGGCGGAGGCGCGACAGGTCGCGGCTGGCCACGATCACCCGGCCGCTGGTCGGCAGCTGCTCGCGGATGAGGAGCCGGATGAAGGTCGACTTGCCGGCACCGGACGGCCCCACCAGGAAGACGAAGTCGCCGGCCGGGATCGCCACGTTCACGTCGGCCAGGGCGACCTTGCCGTTGGGATAGGTCATCCCCACGTCGACCATGGTGATGACCGGCTGGCTGGCCGCCTCCTGGGCGCGGGCACGGGGCCGCGTCAGCGCGCCGATCACGAGGCCACTCCCTCGCCGATGCGCGAGCGCAGGTATCCCTCCATGAAGGCGTCGAGATCGCCGTCCAGCACGGCGGTCGGGTTCGACGTCTCCACCCCGGTGCGCAGGTCCTTCACCATGGTGTACGGCTGCAGCACGTAGCTGCGGATCTGGTTGCCCCACCCCGCCTCGACGTGGACGCCACGCAGCTTGGCCATCTCCACCTCGCGCTCTTCCTCGGCCCGCTCGACGAGCTTGGCTCGCAGCACGGCCATGGCCCGCTCGCGGTTCTGGATCTGGCTGCGCTCGTTCTGGCAGGTGACCACGATGCCGGTTGGCAGGTGCGTGATGCGGACCGCGCTGTCGGTCTTGTTGACGTGCTGCCCGCCGGCGCCGCTGGACCGATAGGTGTCGACGCGCAGGTCGTCGTCGCGGATCTGGACGTCGGCCGCCTCGTCCACCTCGGGCATGACCTCCACCAGCGCAAAGCTGGTGTGCCGGCGCTTCTGCGAGTCGAACGGGCTGATGCGCACCAGCCGGTGCACGCCGCGCTCGCTCTTCAGCCGCCCGTAGGCGTATCGGCCGTCCACGCTGAAGGTGACGCTCTTCAGGCCGGCCTCCTCACCCTCGGTCTGGTCCAGGATCTCCGTCTTCATCCGGTTTCGCTCGGCCCAGCGCAGGTACATGCGCAGCAGCATCTCCGCCCAGTCCTGGCTCTCGGTGCCGCCCGCGCCGGCATGGACCGATACGATGGCCGGCCGCTCGTCGTACGGGTCGGACATCAGGAGCAGGCCCTCCATCCGGTTCCAGTCGGCGGTGAGGGCCGCCAGGTCGCGCTGCAGGTCGGCCTGCAGGGAGGCGCTGTCCTGGCCATCGGTCTCCGCCAGCTCGGCGATCTCGGCCAGGCCATCGGCCCGGGTCCTGAGGTCGGACCAGGCTTCGACCTCCTCGCGCAGCTCATCGGCCCGGCGCAAGATCCTCTGCGCCCCGGCCTGGTCGTTCCAGAGGTCGGGGTCGGCGGACTTTGCCGTCAGCTCGGCGAGCTCGGCCTCCTTGGCGGGCAAGTCAAAGGCGCACCGCCGTGTCGGCCACGAGGCGTGCCAGGCGCAGGGCCTCGTCCTTAACTGCTTCCAACGGCCGCCACCATCGGGAGCTCCGCGTCCCCCGGACGCGCCCCCTTGCTGCGGATCTTCGCCGGATTCACGCAGGGGCAGTAGGACTGGCGCGGGCAGGAGCCACAGTTGCCGTCGCAGTCCAGGGTGAAGGCGTAGCTGCAGCGCATGCAGTCTCGCTCGCACATGATCAGGTCTTCGTAAGGTTGGTCGGGGTCTCTGAAGCGGGTGACGAGCGGAAGCTCGGCTGCCGGTCGGGAGGGGGAGGGGTCTGGATGGTGGATCGTCTCCGAACCTCGGGGGCCGGTCAGCTGCTTCACGAAGCCCTCCATCTACCCGGATGACGAGGTCACCGCGCCTCGTCGTCCAGTGCCCCATGCTAGCGGCTCGTTTCCCGTTCGCCAACCCCGCGGATCGGCCTATTCGTACTCATCGGGTGCCGAAATGTGGGCAGCCTGTGGACGGGCGGAGGGAAACCCGGCGAGGACGGTGAACGAGGCGTAGCATCCACGTCATGGCGGATCCGACGCTGGTGATCTGGGCTCTCATCGCCGTGGGCGTCGTGCTGCTCTGGCCCATCCGCAACTGGATCCGCTCTCGCTACGACCGCGATGACCCGGGTGACGACCCCGACGGCTAGGTGCTGAGGCCCAGCCACGGCGCGTCGCCGCGGCGCTCGACCACCGCGCAGTAGGCCTCGAGCATGCGCGGCCAGGCGCGGGCGGCGTCGAATTGCTCTCGGTACGCCTCGCCCCCATCGCCGTGGCGCTCCCAGCCGTCGTGGACGAGGATGACGCGCGTCCGATCCAAACCGACGGCCTCGAAGCGCACGTCCACCTGGCTGGCCCTGGCCGGATTGACCTCCGGCACGCGGTCGGGCCCGACCTGCCACGAGAACGACAGGCGCTGCGGCGGCTCCCAGGCCGCGACCCGGCCCCAGTCGAGGCGCATGCCACCGGAGCCGAGCTCGTAGCAGAATCCGCCGCTGCGTGGCTCGATGACGAGGCGCTCCAGGAGCTGGCCGGACCAGGTGAACTCCGGTGGCCACCACGTGCCGATCCCGTCGGTGAAGGCGGCGAACGCGTCGCCCGGCGTCGTCTCGACCGTGACCTCGTGCCGGATCGGCGCCACCGCGGCCCGCACGCTCATTGCCCGTGGCAGCGCTTGTACTTCTTGCCGGAACCGCACCAGCACGGGTCGTTGCGGCCGATCTTCGGGCCGGCCCGCACCGGCTGCTGGCCCGCTCCGGACGGCGTCCGCCCGTCGCCGTTGCCGCCCGCCACGACCGGGCCGCCGGCAGCCGATGCCGCCGATGCCGCCGCCGCGGCCGCGCCGCCCATCTCCAGGCGTCCCTCGGTCATGCGTCGCGGCTGCCGTGGCTGCTGCGGCGGCTGGTCCCGGGTCACCGTCACGCGGAAGACGGTGTGGCTGACGTCCTGGCGGATGGTCGACTTGAGCTCGTCGAACATGCGGTAGGCCTCGACCTTGAACTCGTTCAGCGGGTCCCGTTGCGAGTACGCGCGCAGGCCGATGCCGCGGCGCATGTCGTCCACGGCGGTGAGGTGCTCGATCCACAGCGCGTCGATCACCCTCAGCAGGACGAGGCGTTCCAGGACGCGCATCCCCTCCTCGCCGCTCTCGGCCCGCTTGCGCTCGTAGGCCTCCTCCACACCGGCGATCAGCTGCTCGGCGAGCGCCACGGGATCGGTCGCCTCGTCGACCGCGGACTGCAGGGCCGGCTCCAGGGTGGGTACCATCTGCTGTAGGCGGGCCTTCAGCCCCTCGCGGTTCCACTCATCGCGGTCGCCGGCGGTGTGCTCGGCCACCAGCGCGGCCACCTCGTCCTCGACCATGGCCAGGATCGTGGGAGTCAAGTCCGTGGCGCGCAGGATCCGCTCGCGCTCGTGGTAGATCGTCTCGCGCTGGCGGTTGATGACGTCGTCGTACTGCACCACGTGCTTGCGGGCGTCGAAGTTGTAGCCCTCGACCCGGGTCTGCGCGCCCTCGATGGTGCGGCTGACCATGCCCGACTCCAGCGCCGTGTCGTCGTCGAAGCCGAGGCGCGACATGATGGCGCTGACGCGGTCGGAGGCGAACCGCCGCATCAGGTCGTCCTCCAGCGAGAGGTAGAAGCGGCTGCTGCCGGGATCGCCCTGGCGGCCAGCCCGGCCGCGGAGCTGGTTGTCGATGCGGCGCGCCTCGTGGCGCTCGGTGCCGACGATGTGCAGCCCGCCGGCCACGATCACCCGCTCCCGGTCCTCGGCGCAGACCTGGTCCGCCTCGGCCAGCGCGGCGGCGTACTCCTCCGGCGATGCCTCCAGCACGTTGGTGCCCTTCCGGTGCAGGATCTCGGCGGCGAGCATCTCCGGGTTCCCGCCCAGCAGGATGTCGGTGCCGCGCCCGGCCATGTTGGT
>JAPSGM010000345.1 GCA_031177555.1 Chloroflexota bacterium | reverse complement strand
CCGGCGCGGCACCCGCCCTCGAGGATGCCGGCGACGATGTGACCCGTGACCTGGGCAGCGAGGAGACGCCCGCCGCCGCGCCCGACACGCTGGGGACCGGGGCGCCCGCGGACGAAGGGGCGGGCGAGGCGCAGGACGAGCCCACGCGCGACGACTTCGTCGCGCTGGCGGTCGACTTCAGCCGGCCAACGCCATGGCTCGTCGTGCTGAGCGGCGGCGTGGTCCTCTTCCTGCTCGGCCTGGCCCTCCGCCACGCCGTCAATCCGCGGGCCGGGTAGCGTCACATCGCGCGGCCGGCCACGATCGCCGCGATCACCAGCGCCAGGAAGGCTAGGCCGGCCAGCAGCGCGGCCCAGCCGGACTCGCGGAATGACCGCTCAGCCGGCGCCATGCGGGCCGGCCGACGGGTGACCGGGATCTGCACCTCGCCGGGTCCGCGCCGCGTCCGCGGCGCGGAGCGCGTCTCCTCGGCGGTGGTGCGCCAGGCCGCCCACGTCCGGGTGGTCGTGGGCTGCGCCGGGCGGATCTCCCGCCGCGAGGCCGCCCAGTGGCCGGACGACGGCGTGCCGGCGCTCGGATGGGCCCGGTCGTACGCGGACCGCCGGGGGGCCGACGAGAGGAGCCGGTAGGCCTCGTTGATGCGGCGCATCGGCTCCGACCCATCCTCGCCCGGATGCAGGTCTGGGTGGTGGCGCTTGGCGAGCCGGCGGTGGGCCCGCGCGATCTGCAGCGGTGTCGCGTCGCGGGGAACCCCGAGCACCGCGTAGGGGTCGAGGACCGGGCGATCGGCCATGGCGGAGAGTCTAGACTCAGCGTGCGCCATGGGTGACCGACGACCGATCCTGATGCTCATCGACGGGCCGAGCCTCGTCTACCGCGGGTACTTCGCCCTGCCGCCCCTCACTACCTCGGACGGGATGCTGACCAACGCCGCGTTCGGGTTCCTGCAGATCGTGCTGCGCGGCATGCAGGACCTGAAGCCGGACTACGCCATCGTCAGCTTCGACCTTGGCAAGCCGCAGTTCCGCTTCGAGGCCTACCCGGACTACAAGGCCGGGCGTCCCTCGATGCCCGATGACCTGCGCGCCCAGTTCCCGATCGTGCGCGAGATTGCCCAGATGATGGGCATTCCCATCCGCGAGCTGGAGGGCTACGAGGCCGATGACGTCATCGGCTCGCTGGTCCAGGAGGCCAAGAAGGCGGGCGTCGAGACCTACATCGTCTCCGGCGACCTGGACGGCCTGCAGCTGGTCAACGACGACGTCAAGCTGCTCACCACCCGGATGGGCGTGGCCGCCACCGTGATCTACGACGAGGACAGAGTCGTGGAGCGCTACGGACTGCGCCCGGACCAGATGCTCGACTACAAGGCGCTCAAGGGCGACACCTCCGACAACATCCCCGGCGTGCCGGGAGTGGGGGAAAAGACCGCTATCCAGCTGCTCCAGCAGTTCGGCTCGCTGGACGCGATCTACGAGGGCCTGGACGAGGTAAAGGGCAAACTGCGCGATCGCCTGGCGGAGCACCGCGAGTCGGCGTTCATGTCGCGCGAGGTCGGCCGCATCATCACCGACCTTCCGGTCGAGCTGCGGCTGGAGGAGGCACGCACCGGTCGCTACGACCGCCGGGCGGTGGCCCAGCGCTTCCGCGAGCTCGAGTTCCGCAGCCTGATCGACCGGCTGCCGCCGTCGAGCATCGCCCCGACCGGCCACGGGCCGGCCGAGCAGGAGAAGCCCGGGGGCCTGCAGCTCTCGCTCGACCTGCTGGGCGGCAACGCACCGGCGTCGGCGGGCGGGGCCGATGCCGAGGAGGTGCGCGCGCAGCCCAGCGCGCTGACCGATCCGGCTGGGGCGATCGAGCACGTCGACCCGCGCGTCGTGCGCATCGATGCCGACCGCGCGGAGCTGGACGCCTGGCTGGAGGCGCAGGGCGGGGCGGTCGGGCTCGGCTGGGCGGCCGGAGCTGGCCGGCCGCTGGATCGGGCGCTGGTCGGCATCGGGATGGCCGGGGCGGACGGCACGACGTGGTACCTGCCCTGGACCGACGACCGCCCGCTGCCCGCCTGGTTCGGCCGGAGCGACCGCACCGCCACCGGCCACGACCTCAAGCAGCTGGCCGTGATGCTGG
>JAPSGM010000151.1 GCA_031177555.1 Chloroflexota bacterium | reverse complement strand
CGAGGGGAATGTGAAGCCGCTGGTCTGCGAGCGCAGCGCGGCGACCGTGGGCAGCCGGTGGCGCGCAGCCTTCGGCCGGTGATACACGGTGGCTCCCCTTCCCAGGCCCAGGCGCGGCCGCGATCCGGACGCCCGACGACGGCCGAATTCGATGGCGGGGCGGGAGACGTAGCGGGCCGTGAGACTCACTCGCATGTCGGGCATTGTACGCACGGTCCGCCACCGCGCAACTAATTCACGCGCGACCGGCCAGCAGCTCCCGGTACAGGTCGACCATCTCGCCGACGCGGCTGCTCGCGTCGAAGCGAGCCGCGTCCGCCGCAGCCGCGCTGGCCAGGCGGCGGCGTCGCTCGGGGTCGGCGGCGAGGGAAGCGATGGCGTCCGCCAGGCCCGCGCCCAGCTCCCCGTTCCCGGTGCCACGCACCACGATGCCGTCCACGCCGTCTCGGACCGAGTCCTCGACGCCCGGACCGGCCAGGGCCACCACCGGCAGCCCCGCGGCCAGCGCCTCGGCGAGCACCAGACCTTGCGTCTCGGTGCGCGAGGCAAAGGCGAACAAGTCGCCGCCCTTCGCCAGGGCGAGCGCCGCCATCCGCGGCAGCCGGCCGGTGAGCGCCACGCGCCCGCTCAGGTCCGGTGCGGCCACCCGCTCGCGCAGGCCGGCCTCCGCCGGGCCGCTGCCCACGACCAGCAGCCGCAGCCGCTCGTCCGAGGCGGCCGCGCGGGCGAACGCGTCCACCAGCAGGGCGATGCTCTTCTCGGCCGCCAGGCGGCCGACCGTCACCGCGACGACCGAATCCCGCGACCAGCCGAACCGCTCCCGCAGGTCGCCGACCGGCAGCGCGCGGATGGCCTCCACGTCGACGCCGGTGGGGATCACCCGGACCGGCGGTCGCGGGCGCGCGCCGAGCCGCTGCCGGATCTCGCCGGCCAGCCGGCTACCGGGCGCCACGACCGCCGCGCAGCCGCCCCAGAAGTCGCGCAGGTAGACCTCCATCGCGGCGGCGCCCGGACGCGCCAGCGGCCCCAGGTAGTGGCGGTAGTCGGCGAAGCGAGTGTGGTGGGTGAAGACCAGTGGGATGCCCCGGCGCTGGGCGAGCCGGCGGGCCATGAGCCCGGAGACGAATGGCGACTGGGCGTGGACGACGTCCGGCGCGAACTCGCGCGCCCGACGCAGCGCGTCCGACGGCACGGGCATGGGGATGCGGTATCCCGACGGCGCCGGGCGCGGCGCCTGGTACGACGGCAGCCAGGCGTGCTCGGGCTCAGGTCCGCCGGCGCCGGCGCTCCCCGGCTCGGCGCCGCCCGCCGGGCGCGGCGCGACCAGCAGGACGGCGTGGCCCACCGCCCCCAGGCCGCGCGCCAGCGCCTCGATGGCGACCGTGACCCCGGACAGGTAAGGCAGGTACGACTCGGCGAAGATCGCCACCCGCAGCGGCTGCACCACCCCGCTCACGAGCTTTCGGGCACCACGCCGCCCGCACCGGCGGCCTCATCGGCCACGGCAGGTGGCCGGCGCTCCGGGTCGCGCACGCCCGGCCAGAACAGCAGCGCCCCCATCAGCACCGACCCGATGAGCCCGCCGGCGATCATGGTGGTCCCGGGACCGATGGCGTCCGAGACCGGTCCGGTGAGGGCGAACGACACCGGCACCAGCCCGGTCGAGACCAGCCAGTCCAGGCTCGACACGCGTCCCAGCAGGCCCCGCGGCACGAGCTGCTGGAGCAGCGTGACCCAGATGATGGCACCCACCTCGAACAGGGCTGCCGCGGTGAAGCCGACCAGCAGGGCGTGCCACAGGCTGGACATCAACCCATACCCGGCCAGGAGCGCCACGCCGACGGCCCAGGACACGTACATGACCGTGATGCGCAGCCTCGGGAGCCCCAGCTGCCCGATGGCGATGGCGGCCAGGACCGATCCGACGCCGCCCACGGCGAAGATCAGGCCCAGCGCATCGGCCTCGAGCCCGAGGCGGTTCTTGACCAGGAAGGGCAGCAGGACCTGCACCGGGCCGATGAAGAGGAGCAGGCTGAACATCGCCGAGACCAGGGTCGCCCACAACCACGGCGTGCGACGCACGAAATCCAGGCCCTCTCCCATCTCTGAGAACGTGCGGCGGATGCTGGCTCGCGCGGCGACCCGCGCCGGTCTCGCCGCGATGGCCGCCAGGAAGGCCATCGAGAGCAGGAACGAGCCGCCGTCGACCAGGAAGGCGATGCCCGGCCCGAACGCCGCCACCGCGAATCCACCGATGGCCGGCCCCACCAGCCGCACGGCCAGCGGCCGGACCAGGCCCTGCAACGCGTTGGCCTGCGGCAGCATCTCGTCGGGCAGCAGGTCCGGCACGATTGCCGTCGACGCCGGGTTGAAGAACGCGTCACCCAGCCCGACGAAGGCGATCAGGGCGATGACGTGCCACAGCTCGAGCACCCCGCTGATCGACAGCAGGCCCAGGAGGCCGATGGCCGCGGCCCGCACCACGTCGGCACCGATCATCAGCCAGCGGCGGTCGTATCGGTCGGAGAGGACGCCGCCCAGCAGGATGAAGATGACGACCGGCAGCGTCCAGGCCGCGCCGACCACCGACAGGGCAGTCGGCAGGTTGCTGATCTCGTAGACCTGCCATGCCAGCGCCACGCTGAAGAATCCGTCGCCGAGCAGGGAGATCGCGGCGGCGGTGGCCAGCAGGGCGAAGTCGCGATGCGCGAGTGGCTCGAGCAGGCCGATCGTGTTCAGGCGGGCGCGAACGGCCGTCGGCAGGCTCGCCATCGGTCAGGTCCGGAGCGGATGGATGGTGGGCGATACTGGATTCGAACCAGTGACCTCACGGATGTGAACCGTGCGCTCTAACCAGCTGAGCCAATCGCCCACGCGGGGACCCGAAGTATAGCCGGCCGGCTCCGGCGCCTTCAATCGCGGCGACCGCCGCCGAGCGTCGCCAGGCGCGCGGCGACCTGCAGCGGTTCAGGATCAGGCACGCAGCGCCTCGGCGGCGGGAGCGGGCTCGTCCTCGCCGAGCGCGAAGCTGGCGAGGAGCCGATCCCGGTCGGCCTCGGAACGGAGGGCCAGCATGACCTCCACGCTCCAGTCGTGCAGGTGCACGATGGGCACATGGTCGCGCACGGTGGTGATGGTGCCGGGCATGGCCCGCGACCAGCGGTGACGCTTGAACAGGGTCGGGCGCGCCTGCCCCTCCACCCGCAGCTCGAAGTACGGGTCGGCCGGATGGCTGCGCGCCAGCCGGAGCAGCCGCCCCGCCGGAGCCTGCAGCCCCAGCCCCGTCTCCTCTTCCGGCTCGACCAGCCGCACCGCCATCTCCTCGCCGACCTGCAGCGCACGGCCATCGGCGCGCTCGCCGGCGGCGTCGCGCCGGACGCGGACGACGGGGTAGCCCACGCGGTGGCCGACGAGCAGGAGCGCGGCGGTCCCGAGCAGCGACCAGACCAGCCACCAGCTGCGGTTCTCCGACGGGACGATGGGATCGTCGACTCGGACCAGGTAGCGGTTCATGACTTCGATGTCACCGGCCGGGAAGCGCGGGCCGCCGATACCGCGCGCCGTGTCGCCCGCGGTGCCGCTCTGCGAGACCCGCCCCGTGATCTCGGTGAGATGGTCCAGAGGTTCGCGCGAGAGGAGGAGCACGGCGTCGCCCGACTGCTCGACCAGGAGCGAGCGAACCTCGAACCCTCGCTCGATGTCCTCCGGCGGGCTGAGCGTCGTGATGTCGCCCCGCATGCGGACCCAGCCGGAGAGCGCCGACACGCCGTCGCGCAGCTCGTCGACCTGCTGCAGGAGGGGCTGCGGCTCGGACCCCTCGACGACGGGCGGGATGGCGGCGGCCACCAGCAGCAGGAAGACCAGCAGCGGCACGCCGCCCAGTCCGGGCAGCACGCGGCGCAGCCCGCGATCGAGCTTCGTGACGGCGAAGGGAACGGCGGCGAGCAGCATGAGGACGCCTCTATCCGGTCCGGGCAGGCATCGGCTCAGCGAAGGAAGGCGCGCGTCAGGATGCCGAGCAGGAGGATGGCGATCATCGGCGACCAGTCGATGCCACCCGTCGGTGGAAGGACGCGCCGGATGGGGCCGAGGACCGGCTCCGTCACCTGGTACAGGAACGCCGTCAGGCCGCCGCCACCGGTCGGGTTGGTCCAGCTGACGAGGACGCGTCCCAGGATGAGGAACGTGTAGGCCATCGCCAGCATGCCGATGAAGGTGAAGAGGAGGTTGGACATCGGCGAGGAGGATAGCAGCCGGTCAGAGGTGAGGCCGCGGGCCGAAGATGGCCGTGCCGATGCGGACCAGCGTCGCGCCCTCGGTCGCCGCCGCCTCGGCGTCCGCGGTCATGCCCATCGACAGCTCGGGCAGCCGGCGACCGGTGACCTCCTGCAGGCGATCGCGCATGTTGCGGAGGCGAACGAAGGTCGCGCGCTGCTCCGCCGGGTCGGCGCCCGCACGCCCCATGGTCATGAGGCCCACGACCCGCGCGGCATGGGTCTGGCCCAGCGCTGCGGCCAGCTCGCCGGGGGCACGCAGCTGCTCGTCGAACCAGGATGCGGGGAAGCCGGACTTGTGCTCCTCCCCGGTCAGGTTGACCTGCAGCAGGAGCGCCGGCCGCAGCCCCTCGTCATGGGCCAGCCGGTCCAGCCGCTGCACGAGGTCCAGGGAGTCCACCGAGTGGATGGCCGCGAACAGCGCGGCGCCGCGGCGCGCCTTGTTCGACTGGAGCCGCCCGACGAGATGCCACTCGACCTCCGGCTCGGCCTCGATCTTCGGCTTCGCCTCCTGGACCCGGTTCTCGCCGAGGACCCGCAGCCCGGCCTCCGCCGCCGCCCGCACCACCGGCACGCCGAAGCCCTTCGTCACGGCAACGAGCCGCAGCCGGCCCGGGTCGTGGCCGCCGTCCGCTGCCGCGGCGCGCAGCCGCTGCATGAGGGCGTCGGCCCGCGACCGGATCAGCTCAGGGGTGAGGGTTGGTTCCTCGATCTGCTGCATGCGAGGAGCGTACCGCGAGAGCCGGGTGGGGCCAGCTTACGCCAGCTGCAGGTGCCAGGCCGGTAGCCAGCCCGTGGCTGAACTGACGACGCTGGCCTGAAGTGGCCGGGCTCCGCGGCAGATCGAGCCACGGGCTGGCCGGGATCGCCAACGAGCCCGATCCCGAGCCGGCTCGCCGTCCGCTCCGCGGTCGGTTCAGCCGCCGGCCGGCTAAGACGCCGCGGCCGGCCAAGACGCCCCGGCCGGCTGGATACGGCGGACGACCGGCTACTCGCTCTTGCGGCGCAGGAAGGAGGGGATGTCCAGGTCCGTCTC
>JAPSGM010000150.1 GCA_031177555.1 Chloroflexota bacterium | reverse complement strand
TGACCCTGGTCATCGGCACCATCTTCTGGAGCTACCTGTCGATCGTCTTCGAGTTCATCGCGGAGGCGGTCCAGTGGGAGCGCTGGGAGGGGACGCTGGAGTACACGTTCATGGCGCCGGTGCGGCGCTATGCGCAGCTGCTCGGGGCCGCGGCCTACGCCGTGATCTTCGGGCTGGTGCACACCCTGTTCGTGCTCCTCGTCCTGTGGCTCTTCTTCAGCCTGGACCTGTCCAACGCGAACTTCGCCACCGCGGCAGCCTTCACGCTGCTGGGGACGGTGAGCTTCGCCGGCATCGGCATCGCCGCATCGGTCCTGCCGCTCATGTACGTCGAGCGCGGGGCGCAGATGGTCTTCGTCATCCAGTCGGTCCTGCTGCTGGTCAGCGGGGTCTACTACTCGGTGGACATCCTCCCCGGGTGGATGCAGGCGGTCTCCGCCTTCAGCCCGGCCACGTACGTCCTGGACGGGGTGCGCGCGGGCCTGATCGACGGCGTGGGCATGGGCGACCTGCTGCACGACGTGTGGCCGCTGTTGCTGATGGGCGTGGTCCTGATCCCGGCCGGCCTGTGGGCCTTCGGGGTCGCGGAGCGCTACGCCAAGCGGACCGGGAAGCTGAAGCGCGTGGGTTGACGGATCCGATGATTCACACGGACTCACCGTTCAAAGGATTGACCGATGCAGACCAACACCACTGAGCCGATGTCCACCACCGCGGACCCGATGCCGGTGCCGGCCGGGGTGACCCTCCGGCCGTTCGCCGGAGACGAGGACCTGCGCGCCTTCGTGGAGATCTTCACGGCCGCGAACGTCGCCGATGGCATCGACGAGCGCATCTCGTACGAGGCGCTGGCCAATTGGGTGGCGCATCCGTCGCCGCACTTCGACGCGTCCCGCGACGTGATCGTAGCCGAGGTCAATGGGCGGCCGGTCGCCTACGGCGGGGGGTCTTGGGTCGACACCACCGACGGCATCCGCGAGTACGTGACCCGCGGCACCGTCCACGGCGAGTGGCGTCGGCGGGGGATCGGCACCGCCATCCTGCGGCACAACGAGGCGCACCTGCGCCGCCTTGCCGCCGCGCATCAGACGGACCGCCCGCGCTACTTCGGGATGGGCGCCAACGAGCGCCGTGCCGGGGCCGTGGCCCTGGCCGAGCGCAACGGCTATCGCCCGGTGCGCTGGTTCTTCGAGATGCTACGGCCAGACATGGAGGGGATCGCGGTGCCGCCGCTGCCCGAGGGCCTGGTCCTGCGGCCGCCGCGCGGTGAGCCGGAGATGCGCCAACTCTTCGATGCCGATGCGGAGGCCTTCGCCGACCACTGGGGCGGCTTCGACGCCTCGGAGGCGGCCTACCGGCAGTGGCTGAGCGACCCGGACTACGATCCGGAGCTGTTCGTGGTGGCGTGGGATGGCGACCAGGTCGCCGGATCCGTCTGGAACGTCATCCTCGAGCACGAGAACCGGGAGCTCGGGCGCCGGCGGGGCCTGCTGGACAGCGTCTTCGTCCGGCGACCGTGGCGGGGCCGCGGCCTCGCCTCCTCGCTGGTCGGCCACTCCCTGGCGCTGCTGCGCGACCGCGGCATGACCAGTGCGGTGCTGGGCGTGGACGCCGACAATCCGCTCGGCGCGCTGGGCCTCTACCGGAAGGCCGGGTTCACGGTCGACCAGCGCTCCACGGGATACCGCAAGCCGATGGACGAGGAGCCGGCTCGATGAGCGTCGTGCAGGCGCCACCGGTCAGCGGCCTGACTCGGCGGGCGTACCGTGCCGAGGATGCCGGCCCGCTCACCGACCTGCTGAACCGGGGCGCCGAGGCGGACGGTGCCCCGTGGCGGTCCAGCGAGGCCGAGATCGCCAACTGGATGGCGCGCAGCAACGCGAACTTCGACGCGGCCCGGGACGCGGTGGTGGCCGAGATCGAGGGGCGGATGATCGGGTTCGGCGACGTCGAGTGGATCGACACCAACGACGGGCTGCGGGAGTACCGGCTGGGCGGCACGGTCCACCCGGACTGGCGCCGGCGCGGGATCGGCACGTGGCTGCTCCGCGAGGCCGAGGCGCACGCCCGCCGGCGGGCGGTCGAGGTCCGGTCTGACCGTCCCCATGTCTTCGGGACGTGGCAGCCGAACACATCGGCCGGGGCGATGGCCCTGATGGACCGCGAGGCATACCGGCCGGTGCGCTACTTCTTCGACATGGTGCGGCCCACGCTGGACGCCATCGTCGAGTCGCCGCTCCCCGAGGGGCTGGAGCTGCGGCCGGTGACCGCCGACCAGCTCCGCCGCCTCTGGGAGGCGGACGTGGAGGCGTTCCGCGACCACTGGGGCGGCTTCGACGCCTCGGAGGAGCGCTTCGTCGAGTGGCGGAACGACCCGAAGTTCGACCCGTCGCTGTTCGTGGTGGCGTGGGACGGGGACGAGATCGCCGGCGGCGTGGTCAACGAGATCAGCGTCGCCGAGAACGAGGCCTTCGGACGCAAGCGCGGCTGGCTGGCATCGGTCTTCGTGAGGCGGCCGTGGCGGCGGCGGGGCCTGGCCCGCGCGGTGGTGGCCCGCTCCCTGGCCGTGCTGCGCGACCGTGGCATGACCAGCGCCGGCCTGGGCGTCGACGCGGACAATCCCACCGGGGCGCTGCGCCTGTACGAGGAGGCCGGGTTCGAGGTCGAGCACCGCTCGACGGCCTTCCGCAAGCCAATGGCGTAGCCGCGCGTGACGTCTGCCAGCCACTGGCTGACGGAGCACGACCTCAGCTCCCGGCCAGCACCCGGTCGCGGACCTCGTGGTAGTAGTCGACGATGCGCTCGGTGACGCGGTCCCAGCTGTACTCCGGGGCGCGGGCGCGCCCCTCCTCGCCCATGCGGTGCCGCAGCTCCGGGTCACCGGCCAGCTTGTAGAGGGCAGCAGCCAGGGCCATCGGGTTGCGCGGCTCGATCAGCATGCCCTGCACGTCGCGCTGCATGACGTTCTTGTATCCGTGGATATCGCTGGCCACGATCGGGATCCCGGCGGCCATGGCCTCCAGCAGCACGATGCCGAAGGACTCCTGCCCGGTCGCCGGTGAGCAGAAGATGTCGGCCGAGGCGAAGTAGCGCGCCTTGTCGTCGTCGGACACGCGACCCAGCCACTCGACGTCGCGCACGCCGCGCAGGCCCACGAAGCGGCGGTACTCGCGCGCCTTCGGGCCCGTGCCGATCACCAGCAGCCGCGCGTCGACCCGCCGCTTGCGCAGGCGGTGGTAGGCCTTCAGCAGGTGGATCAGCCCCTTGCGCTCCTCGAAGCGGCCGACGAACAGGATGTTCAGCGTGCCGTCGCGCAGCTCGTCGAAGGGCTCGGCATCGGCGAATCGGTCCAGGTCGACGCCATTGGGGATGATGCGGTACTCGCCCGGGAAGTAGCGGCCGATGAAGTGCCGCGCGGCGCCGCTGACCGCGATGCGGCCGTGCAGCAGGCCCGCCAGCCGTCCGGCGAAGCGCTTGCCGATCCAGTACGACGGGCTGAACCCGCCGAAGGCGTGGAAGGTGCCGATGTTCACCGTGTCCGACTGGTCGAGCATGGTGGGGGACAGGAACGGCACGAACGGCTCGTGGAAATGCAGGATGTCGAATCGCTGCTCGGCCAGCAGCTCACGCGCCCGCTCCTTGAAGCGCCAGCTCACGGTCAGGCGCCCCATGGAGCCGTTGGCGGGGAAGGCGTACCCGGTCCCGATGCGGATGATGTGGCCCTCCGACTCGCGCTCGCGGCCGTACTTGCTGGTCACGATCCAGACGTCGTGGCCCATGCGGCGCATGGCCTGATAGGTGTGGCGCACGTGCTCGTTCACGCCGCCGGGGTGCGGGTAGCCGTACGGGCTCACGATCCCGACCTTCAGCGGTGGACGGCCGCCTACCAGCCGGACCGATGGAGCGGCCGTTCGCGGTCCCTCCTCGGTGGCCATCGGCATCGGCTCGAGCCTGGTCATCTCCACTCTCCCGTGGGACGCAGAGTATGCCGCAGGTGTCGAGCCTTGGCCGCCAGCTGCCTTCCGTAGACGGTCACGTTGTGCCAATGGCTCCAGTGCTCCCCGTCGGCCTCGACGGCGTGCTCGTGCACCGCGCGGCGGTAGTCCTCGGCGGTCGCTCCCGGGAACCAGGTCCAGGCGCTGGCGACGTGCTCCAGCACGTGGGCATCCGAGTTGCCGACGCCGGGCAGGTGCAGCACCCGCTCGTTCAGGTGGTGCCGCTCCAGCTGGCGGGAGCGGCCGGCGGCCGAAGGGTTCATGATCTCGATCGCGTCCAGGTGGTGGCGCGGGTCGGGGTCGTGGTGCAGCCGCAGCAGCGTGCGGCGGCCCAAGCTGGGGGTGAGCGGCGCCATGGGGTGCGTGGCGATGGCCAGGCCGCCCTGGTCGCGGATGCGCTCCAGCGTCTCGGTGACGGGCCGCAGGGCGGGTATGCGCTCCTCGATGAAGAGCGCCAGCAGGTGGCCCCGTCGGGTGGTGATCTCCTCGCCCACCACCACCTCGTACGAGTAGCCGCCCGCCGCGTGAATCTCGCGGGCGCGCAGCGCGCCGTCGATGCGCTCGTGGTCGGTGATGGCCACCACGTCCAGGTCCGTGGCGGTCTCCACGTGGTCGAGCAGGCCCTGGATGTCGGCGGTCCCGTCCGAGTACAGGGTGTGCAGGTGCATGTCCGCCTTGCCGCGCCGATCCCCGCCGCGCGGGGTGACGCCGCGCGGGGTGCCGCCGAGCGGGGTGATGCCGCTCACGAGCGCTGGTCCAGCCAGATCGGCTGGAACGCGCCGAACCACTGCTCGGGCGCCTCGGCGATGGCGCGCTCGAGGCCGGCGGCCATGGCCCGGATCAGCGCCTCGGTATCGGCCCGGCGGTCGCCGGTTCGCTCGACCTCGACCGGCCAGGCGGTTGCGGTGAAGCGATCCGGTCCGATGCGCAGCGCGCGCGCCACCAGCAGCGGCCGCCCAGTGCGCAGGGCCAGCGTGGCGGCACCCGCCGGCAGCGTGGTCGGGTGGCCGAACAGGCTCACCGGCACGCCGTCACCGGCCAGGTCGCGGTCGGCGGCGAGAGCCACCAGCTGTCCCTGGCGCAGCGCCGCCAGCATCGGCCTGACCGACTCGGACAGCGGGACCAGGCGGATGCCGCGCCCGCCCACGAGCCGGCGCTTCACCAGGAAGCGGTAGAGCTCTCTTGGCTCCGTCTCCTCCACCGGCGAGATGCCGGAGATGCCCTCCGACTCCAGGAAGTGGGCGAACGGCTCGAAGTTGCCCAGGTGCGGGACCGCGACGACGGCCCCGGCACTGATGACGGGGCGCAGCCCGTCCCAGCCCTGCG
>JAPSGM010000344.1 GCA_031177555.1 Chloroflexota bacterium | reverse complement strand
ATCCAGGAAGTGCCGAGCCGAGCCTCGGCCGGCTCGCCGACAGCCCAGCAGTGACCTTCCCGACGGCGGAGATGCCACTGACCCACATCCTGGTGGTCGGCGACCTGGATCGCTCGCGACGCTGGTACGCGGACGTGCTCGGCGCCGAGCTGTACCGGGCGTACGGCGGCGACTCGGCCGTACTGTCGTTCAACGGCTCGTGGCTGCTCCTGGTGACCGGAGGTGGCCCGACCGAGGACAAGCCGACGGTGAGCCTTGGCCCGCCGCAGGATCCTGATCGGCTGGACCATCTTTTCACGATTCGCGTGCCGGACTGCCGGGCAGCGTACGAGGCGCTGCGCGGACGCGGGGCGATGTTCCTCACGCCGCCGGTGGACCACGGCGCGGAGACTCGTTGCTTCTTCCGTGATCCCGACGGCCACCTGTTCGAGATCAGCGAGTACCGCCAGGAGGTCTGAGCTCTGGCGATCCAGCTCCGGGACTACCGCATCCGCGAGGGTGAGCTCCAGCGTTTCGTCGACGAGTGGCGGGCCCACCTGGCTCCGCTTCGTCGCGACCTCGGCTTCAGCATCCCGGCCGCGTGGACCGTGCCGGAGGAGAGCCGCTTCGTCTGGCTGCTGGCCCATCCAGGAGGGTGGCCGGAGTTCGAGGGGGCCGATGGGGCGTACTTCGCGTCCCCGCGGCGGGCGTCCATCTCTCCCGATCCGGCCCGGCTGATCGAGGAGCAGCGCACCGTCCTGCTGACCGAGGTTCCGCTCCCCTAGTCCTCCTCCTCGCGGAAGACCTCCTCGCGCCGCCGGCGAATGGTGGGCACCACCGCGATGAGCAGGACCACGATCGTTACGACCACCAGGGCCGTCGAGACCGGGGTGGATACGAAGATCGACGGGTCGCCGCGCGAGATGATCAGCGATCGCCGCAGGTGGCTCTCGAGCAGCGGACCCAGCACGAATCCGAGGAGGAACGGCGCCGGCTCGCAGCCGAGCTTGATGAGGGCGTAGCCCAGGATCCCAAAGAAGGCGATCGAGAACACGTGCCATGCATTCAGGCCAAGGGAGAAGGTGCCAATGGCCGCGAAGGCGACGATCGCGGGGAAGAGGATGCGGTACGGGATGGTCAGCATCCGCACCCAGATCCCGATCAGGGGAAGGTTGAGCAGCAGCAGGAACAGGTTGCCGACCCACATCGACACGATGAGGCCCCAGAACAGCTCGGGCTCGCGCTGGATGACGGTCGGGCCGGGGGCGATGCCATGGATGATGAAGGCGCCGAACATCAGCGCCATGACCGGGTGCGCCGGAAGCCCCAGGGTCAGCAGCGGAATGAATGAGGTCTGGGCCGCGGCGTTGTTCGCCGACTCCGGCGACGCGACGGCCTCGATCGCACCGTGGCCGAATTCCTGCTTGCGCCTGGAGACCCGCTTCTCGACCGAGTAGGCGCCAAAGGACGCCAGCACGTGGCCGGCGCCCGGCAGGATGCCCAGCGCCGAGCCCAGGAGCGTGCCACGCACGATGGGCGCCATGACCCGCCGGAGGTCCTCGCGGGTCGGGAACAGGTCCTTGATCGTCCGCGTGATCAGCTCCCGGGTCTTCTCGTCCTCGAGGTTGCGCAGGATCTCGGCGATGCCGAACATGCCCACCGCCACCGAGACGAAGTTGATCCCGCCGTCCAGCTCACGAACGCCGAACGTGAAGCGCGGCGTTCCGCTGAAGGTGTCCTGCCCGACGGTGCCGAACAGGAGGCCCAGGACGATCATGGCCAGGGCCTTCACCGTCGAGCCGCGCGCCAGCGTGATCGAGGCGATGAGGCCCAGGACGACCAGCGTGAACAGCTCCGGGGAGCCGAAGGTCAGCGCCACGCTCGCCAGTGGAGGGGCGAACAGGACGATCAGGAACGTCGCAAAGGTGCCCGCGATGAACGATCCGATGGCCGCGGTGGCCAGTGCCGGCCCCGCTCTCCCCTTCCGCGCCATCTCGTGGCCGTCGATGGCGGTCACGGCGGCCGACGACTCCCCGGGGAGGTTGATGAGGATCGCGGTTGTCGACCCGCCGTACTGCGCGCCGTAGTAGATGCCGGCGAGCATGATCAGGGCCGAGACCGGGCTGAGGTTGAACGTGATCGGCAACAGGAGGGCGATCGTGGCGGTCG
>JAPSGM010000343.1 GCA_031177555.1 Chloroflexota bacterium | reverse complement strand
CCTGCGCCGATTCGATGGCATGGCCGATCTCGAACATCGAGGTGAAGGTCAGCGCCGAGTACGTGTAGTTGGAGTGGCTGCTCGCGTCGACGTTGAAGCCGACGGCCTCGAGCTCCGCCAGGAAGGCGCCGTTGTCGTAGCCGAACTGCCGCTCGAGCTCGTCCGCCCGCGGGTACCCGTCCAGGAGCAGCACGACGATGTCCGGCTGTGCACGCGGTGGGGCAGATGAATTGCGGTTACCGGCGGGCGCTGCCCCCACCCAGCGTACGGTCGTGGACGCGCCGAAGACGAGCGCGGCTCCCACCAGCGCCACGCCGAACAGGTTGAGCGCCCTGGTGACCTGGAAGTGCCACTGACGACCGCACGCCTGCCGCGCGAGGCTGACGCCGGCAATCGCCAAGATCCACGCCGCTGCAGCCACAAGCACGCCGAGGCCAACGATCGCGTTCGGCCCCAGTGCATCGCGAAGGAGAGCCAGCGCAGCCAGGATTGGCTCCCGGCTGATGGTGAGCAGGAAAAGCGACGTGGCAAGAAGCCCTCCGGCGATCCAGCCGCGGACGGCGGCTGCCGCCGCCACGGTCACGATGGCGGCAACCGCGACCGACACCACCAGCGGCCGAACGAAGCCAGGAGGTTCCACGCCGTTCAGGGCCGCGGGTTGCAGGACGAATGCCGCGGCCAGCAGCAGCGGGTGCAGCGGCAGATGGGTCAGACGCGGCATGTCAGGTCACGCGGCGTTGCCGCGCCGGCAAGGCTCCGAGCATCAGGTACGTGATGTCGTACAGCAGCAGGCGTGGCAGCGATAGGACAACCGTGGCCGACCCAGCCAGCCAACCCCAGCGTGTCGCCGCCAGGGCCAGCGTGGCACCCACCCCGAGACCGCCCAGAACGAAGTAGATAATCGGGACCTCGTAGAGAGACGTCGCCTGTCCGGGATCCGTCGTGTATTCGGACAGGTCATAGGCGAGGGCCGGTGCCCACAGGGCCGCGGCCAGGACCACCGTGGCAGCCAGGCGGATCCACTGTCGGCGGCCGGCGTATACCAACGCCAGCAGGAGCGGGAAGATCTTCAGCGACGCGGCGAGTGCGACGGCAAGCGGCCCGGAGCGGCGGTCCACGCCGAGCATCAGGGCGGCGATGAGGAGCGGGTGCACATTGCCCACCGCGCTGATGCCGACCAGGATGGGCCCGAACAGTGCGACCAGGAGCCACGCCCGCGCCTGCCACAGCGGCACGAGCGCCAGGGCAGACGCGCCCAGTAGCATGACCGACCAGACCGCTCCCGCCAGAGCCACGGGCAGGAACGTGAACGGCACGGTGGCCCAGGCGAACCACGGGGCATATCGGTAGATCTCAGGCGCGTTCGCGGAGGCCCCGGCGACGTACAGCGGCTCGTCCTCCCGCAGGCGCATGGCCGCCTGCCAGTACGCACCTGCATCGGACAGCGTCCAATTGGTGACCGCCTGGAAGAGGTTGAACAGCCCGATGGCGATGATGACCGCCAGCACCACGATGCGCGCCAGCCGCACCGCCAATGGCGGCAGGTTCACGTCGATGCGGGAGCCGGTGCAGCCACGCGCGACCCCGCTCGCAGGTGCTCGCGGCCGACGAGGAACGCCGCGCCGTACAGGAGTGCGACAACGAGGATCAGCGCCTGGTATCCGGTAAGCAGCGCCACGTACTCGAGCACGCCGCCCACCATCGCCCCAAGGAGATTGGCGCCGAACGCCACGTTCGAAGCTTCAACATTCCGGAACCGCTCGGCGAACACCAGGTTCGCGATGAAGATCGGGGTGAACCAGATGACCAGTGCGGCCACGAAGCGCGGAGCCATGTCGAAGGCGAGCAGGGCGTCGACCGGGATGAGCCATGCGACCAGCAGGGCGCCAAGCAGGACCGCATAGAGCCACGCCGGATTCGCAGGCCGCCAGCGCCGCGCCACCTCGATGGCCAGGAGGACCGAAACCAGGATGCCGCCGAACACCAGGGCATTGACGAACCAGGTCGTTCCGAACAGCAGCGCGAACTGGACCACGCTCTTGGTCTCGAGGAGAAGGAACGCAACGCCCATGAAAAACAGATCCAGGTACGTGCGCATCGGCCGAAGCGGTCCGGCGACGCCGCGGACCGCCGCCAGCGAGACCAGCAGGAT
>JAPSGM010000149.1 GCA_031177555.1 Chloroflexota bacterium | reverse complement strand
GGAGCGGGCGATCATGGACGCCGACGACCTGCGCCGAGCGCTGACCCGCATCGCGCACGAGATCGTGGAGCGCAACGCCGGGACCGATCGCCTGGTGCTGGTGGGCGTGCGGAGCCGCGGCGTCCCGCTGGCGCAGCGGCTGGCCGAGCTGATCGAGCAGCACGAGGGCTCGCGTCCGCCGGTCGGCTCGCTGGACATCACCTTCTACCGCGACGACCTGACGCGGCTGGCGCATGCGCCGATCGTCAAGCGCAGCGAGGCCATGCCGCCCATCGACGGCGAGACGGTGGTCCTGGTGGATGACGTCCTCTTCACCGGGCGCACGGTGCGCGCCGCCCTCGACGCCCTGACCGACCACGGGCGCCCGGCGGCCGTTCGGCTGGTGGTGGTCATCGACCGTGGACATCGCGAGCTGCCCATCCGTCCCGACCACGTGGGCAAGAACCTGCCGACCGCCGCAGACGAGCAGGTTCAGGTGCTCCTCTCCGAGACCGACGGCCGCGACGGCGTGCTGCTGGAGCGTCCGGAGGCGGCCTCCGCGGGCTAGCGGCCCCGGGCACCGGCCCGGGCACGGCCGGGATTGCCGCGCGTATACTCCCGGTCGACCCTTTAAGCCGGTCCGGTGAGGCCGCAAGGAGCGCACGTGGTCCAGACCGCCATCCCCTCGACGACGTCCGGCGCCGCCACGCCCGGCTGGCCGCACCGCCATCTCCTTGACGTCGACGTCCTGACCGTGGACGAGGTCGTTCGCTGCCTGGACCTGGCGGCGGAGATGCGGGCGCTGCGCGCCGCCGGAGAGCGCCCGGATTGGCTGGCCGGCGAGGTGGTGGGGCTGGCCTTCGCCGAGCCGTCGACCCGGACCCGGGTTAGCTTCGAGATCGCCGCGGCGGCGCTGGGCGCGCAGGTGGTGGAGCTGCCGATCGAGGCCAGCAGCGTGACCAAGGGCGAGTCGCTGGCCGACACGCTGCGGACCATGGAGCTGACCGGCGTGGGCACCATCGTGCTGCGGCACGCCAGCAGCGGGGCCCCGTACCTGGCCACGCGGAGCTGCGGGTCGCGGATCATGAACGCCGGCGACGGGACGCACGCGCACCCGACCCAGGCGCTGCTGGACGCCCTGACGCTGCGGGACGCCCTGGGCGAGCTGTCGGGCCGGACGGTGGCGATCGTGGGCGACATCGGCCATTCGCGCGTCGCGCGCTCGAACCTGCACCTGCTCACCGCGCTGGGCGCGAGCGTCCGCCTGTGCGGGCCACCGGACTGGACCGGAGGGTTCAGGACCTGGCGGGGCGTCTCGGTCCACCATCGGCTGGAGGACGCGCTGGATGGCGTTGATGCGGTCATGGCGCTGCGCGTTCAGCTCGAGCGTCGGGCGGGAGGCGGCGTGCCGAGCCTGCGCGAGTACGGCCGGCGCTGGGGACTGACCGAGGATAGGATGGCCCTGGCGCGCCCCGGCGCGCCGCTGCTCCATCCTGGACCGACCAACGAGGGCGTGGAGCTTACGGCCTCGCTGGCCGCGAGCTCGCGCAGCCTCATCGGCAGCCAGGTCGAGAATGGCGTGGCGGTTCGGATGGCCGTCCTCTCGCTGCTGGCCGCATGAGCCGATTCGGGTCGATCGCCGCTGAGCCGGTCAGCCTGCTCCTGCGCGGAGCGCGTGTGGTGGATCCCGCCGCCGGGACCGATGACGTGGCCGACCTGGCCGTGCACGGCGGGCTGGTGGTGGATGCCGCCGACCTGCCATCCGGGGCGGTCGAGGTGAATGGCGCGGGGCTGCTTGCCATCCCCGGTCTGTGTGACCTGCACGCGCACCTGCGGGAGCCCGGTGACGAGGCCTCCGAGACGGTGGCCAGCGCCTGCCGCGCGGCGGCGCACGGCGGCTACACCACGGTATGCGCCATGCCGAACACCCTGCCTCCGCTGGATGAGGCGGCGCGCGTGGCGTACGTGCAGCGGCTCGCCGCCGAGGCATCGTGCCGGGTCCGGGTGGTCGCCGCCGCCACGAGGGGTCGCGCCGGCGAAGCCCAGACGGACGTGGGCGAGCTGGCCGAGCTCGGGATCGTCGGGGTCAGCGACGACGGGGCCGCGATCGCCTCGCCGCGCGTCGCGCGCAGCGTCATGGCCTACCTGGCGTCGGTGGGCCTGCCGCTGATCGAGCACGCCGAGGAGCCCTCGCTGGCCGGGGGGGCGGTGATGCGCAGCGGAGCCATCGCCACGCGGCTGGGGCTCGCGGCGTGGCCGTCCAGCGCCGAGGCCACGATCGTGCAGCGGGACATCGAGCTGGCGCTGGAGACCGGGGCGCGCGTGCACTTCACGCACCTCTCCACCGCCGCCGCCCTGGCCGAGGTGCGCCGCGCCAAGCGCGACGGCCTGCCGGTCACCTGCGACGTCACGCCGCACCACCTGGCCATGACCGACAGCTGGGTTGCCGGCGAGCGCCGCTTCGCGTGGGACATTCCGCTCGACGCCGATCTGCCACGCCTCGACCCGGAGCGGGCCTACCACGGCAGCACCCGGCTCAACCCGCCGCTGGCGGGCCGCGGAGACGCCCTGGCGCTCATGGCCGGCGTGGCCGACGGGACGGTCGACGCCATCGCCACCGACCACGCCCCGCACCCACCGGAGCGCAAGCTGGTCGAGTTCGACCGAGCGGCGCCGGGGATCATCGGCCTCGAGACTGCCCTGTCGCTTGGGCTCGCCGCGGTGCGCGCCGGGTGCCTGTCGCTCGACGCCCTCGTCGGCGCCATGGCCACGCGGCCGGCGAAGCTCATCGGAGAGGAGCGGAGCCTGGCGGTGGGCGCCCGCGCGGACGTGACCGTGCTGGACCCGGACGCGACCTGGGCGGTGGAGCGGGAGGCGCTGGCCTCGGCATCGGCCAACACGCCGCTGCTCGGCATGGAGCTGGCCGGCGTCGTGCGTCTCACTCTCGCCGGAGGGCGGCTCGCGTACGTGGGCGGGCTCGACGGCCTGGACTGACGGCGGCGCTCGGCGTGTGGGACCATCCGCCCGACCGCCTATGAACGAAGCCAAAATCGCGTACTTCGACTGCGCGTCCGGGGCCAGTGGCGAGATGTTCCTGGGCGCCCTGGTGGCCGCCGGGCTGCTGGAGGCCGACCTTCGCGACGTGGTGGCTCCGCTGCAGCGGGCCGGCGCCGCCTTCGATGTCGTGATCCAGCCGGTGCAGAAGGGCCCCGTGGCCGCCACGCAGGTGCGCATCACCGGACAGGTGCCCGACGTCCAGGCCCGGCTGGCGGACATGATCGCCGTCATCGGCGAGGCGCAGGTCCCGCAGCCGGTGGCCGACGCCGCGGTGCGCGTGCTGCGCCGCCTGGCCGCCGAGGAGGCGCGGATCGGCGGCGAGCGGCCGGAGGACCACGTCTTCGCCGGGACGCGTGGCATGAACGCGGTGGTCGGCGCCGTCGGCGTGGTCGGGGCGCTGACCGTGCTGCAGGTCGACGAGGTGATGTCGTCGCCGGTCAACGTCGGCGCGCCGCTCCCCGTGGTGGCGGCCCTGCTCTCCCGCGCCCCGACCTACGAGGACTCCCCCGGCATCCCGCTCGTCACGCCGCTGGGTGCCGCGCTGCTGGCCGAGCTCGTGTCCGAGTGGAGCGCATCGCCCCCCTTCGCCGGAGGCAACATCGGGCATGGGGCGGGCGACCGAGACCTGCCAAAGCCCAACGTCATGCGGTGCTTTCTCGGATATGGGACCATCTCGGGCGCCACCGCCCAAGCTCGTCCCGATTGATGAATGTCGATTCGCTACAACGAGGACCTCGATCCCAACGAGGGGCCGGGGTTCGGGTGCTTCATCTGGCAGGCGATCCTGTTCGCGGTCATCCTGCTCCTCATCCCGGTCGGCCTCCTGGCCTGGGGCTGGCCGGTGTGGCTGCTGGTCATCCTCCTCGTCGTCGACATGGTGCTGCTCTTCTTCGTCAGCATGACCGCAGTATTCCTGCTGCGAGTGTTCTTCGCCGATCGGCGCCGAGGGCGCGGCCGGACGTCGGGCGTGGCCCGGCCCCCGCGGGTGGTGAGCACCGACGAGTCGACCGATGAGTAAGCGGAAGCGCCGCCGCTGGCGACCGAGGGCTGACGAATGCCGCTGATGGTCACCTTCTTCAACGTGCGCAAGGGCCGCGACGGCATCTTCAAGCGCGGGATGCGCCACTTCTTCCCGCGCACGGCGCGCCGCTACGAGGCGGAGTACGGGGTGCGCTTCGTCGGCTGGTTCAACGTGACCGAAGGCTCGGAGTGGAACAACGTCATCATCCTGGACCTGCCCAACTACGCCGTGCTGGATCGGCTCTACGCCGATCCATCCACGCGCGGGCTCGGTCATCGCGTGGCCGAGTCGGTGTTCGACAAGAAGCACACCATCTTCCTGCGCGAGCGCATGGGCCCCGACCTGGTGTACAAGCCATAGCCATGGGACCCGTGCCCGCATGACGGCGCCTCGCATCTCCGCCCTGCGCGAGCTCGCCCAGGAGGCCGAGCTCGAGCGCCGCGACTTCCTGTACGAGGCGACCGAGCAGCTGCGACGCTTCGTCGACGCCAACCGGGAGCGGTTGCGGGAGATCGGTCCGGTCAAGCTGGTGGACGATGACCAGGACTACCTCCTGTTCCACCCCGTCGACGAGACCTGGACGACGCGGCTCACCTACCAGGATCCGGCCGACAACGAATGGTACGACGAGGAGCAGGTGATCGAAGCCTTCAGCGAGATCGCCGAGCTATACAACCCGGCCGATATCTTCGCCTGGTTCATCGAGGCGGCCCGCGACCCGGTCAACCACCTGCTCCCGGCCGATGAGCTGGCCGCCGAGGAGGAGCTCGTGGAGGCCGGCGAGGAGGACTGGGAGTCCGGCCTGCCGCCGACGCAGCAGGAGACGCTGGCGGCACAGCGGCTGTGGCAGCTGGCCGATGCCTACCGCGGCCAGATCACCGAGCAGCAGAAGCAGGTCCTGCGCGAGTTCGCCTCCAACGCCCAGGAGGTGCTGGCCCGGACCGGCGACCTCCTCCTGCTGGACGAGGTCGAGGACGTGCTGCTGCTGCGCTCCGACGGCCGGTTCGAGACCAGCCTGGACCTCGCCGACCTGCCCGCCGGCGCGGCATTGACGCTCGACCCCCACCGCAGCGGGCTGACCGTCACCGAGGCCCGGGTGGTCTCCGAGTTCTACGACCCATCGGACGTGCTGCAGTGGGTCACCGACGCGCTGGCCGAGCGCTACCCGGCCGTCGACTTCAGCGCCGTCTACGAGTAGGCCCGGCCGATGCTGACCGACGCGCGCTCGGCGCCGATCGAGGAGATCTTCGAGGCGGCCGGCGCGCTCCGGCGCGGGCACTTCTTGCTGAAGAGCGGCCGCCAC
>JAPSGM010000148.1 GCA_031177555.1 Chloroflexota bacterium | reverse complement strand
GACTTCGTGATCCTGCGCCTCAGCCTGGTGCGCAGCCCCCTGTACCGTGCCGATGCCGTGGACCCCAGGGCCTGGACCGCCGCCCACCTGTCCGATGGCGATCGGCCCGTCCACGAGTCCGACTGGACCGATGGCGCCGGCGCAGCCGTCCGGCTGCGGTACGACCCGGAGTTCGGCGCCGTGGAGCTGGAGCGACTGTGGGATCGCCTGGCGCGGGTCAGCGGCGGGCCGTGGCGGATCTCCATCCGTCCCACGATCCCGCACGTCGAGATCCACCTGCTTCCGCCGGACCCGGAGCGCGTCTCGGCGCTCAGCCTGATGCGGGAGGTCCGCGAGATCGCGACCGCGCTCATCCCCGCGCGCTGAGGAGGGCGATGGGCCGGACGCCCGGCGCCCGGCCCATCGTGTCGTGCTCGCGACGCGGTCTCGAGCGATCCTGGACTATCCGCCGGTGGGTGCCGCCGGGACCGGCTCCGGCTCGGCCGGCATGGCCCGATAGCGGTTCCACGCCTTCCAGGCGTCCCAGGCAATGAGCAGCGCCGCAACCACCAGCAGCAGCGCGATCAGGATCATGGCCCACGCGCCGATGACGGAGATGGCCGCCGCCCCCTCGCGGGTGGCGATCGTCGTGTACAGGTTGTAGGCGGTCACCAGCGAGGCGGCCACCGTGGTCACGTACATGAACACCATCGGGATCCCGGCGAAGGCCGGGTTCCGCCGCGTGCTGGCCAGCCAGAGCGTGACCAGCAGCAGGCTGAGCGCCGCCAGCAGCTGGTTGCTGGCGCCGAACAGCTGCCACAGGAAGACCCACGTCCCCGACAGCACGAGGAGCAGGACCAGCACCGAGCCGAAGATGGAGGCGATGTGCTGGTTCTGGAACCCGACCCACACCGGGCCGAGCCACTCGCCCAGGGTGACGCGCATGACGCGGAACACGAGCTGGACGACGGTGAGCACGATCACCACGAAGGCGCCGAAGCCCAGCGCGGTCCCGATGTTGACCGGGACCAGGTCGAAGGTCGCCACGTTGAGCAGGTTCCCCACGCCGGCGGCGAAGGCGCCGGCCCCGGCCAGGCCGCCGGTGATGGCCACCGCCGTCAGGGACAGGAGGCCCAGCGTGTTCTCGCTGAACATGCCGCCCCCACCGACGGGAAGGGCATCGGTCTCGTACTCGAGCTGCCTGGCCGTGCCGACCGAGCCGAACAGGGCGTGCCAGCCGGAGATGGCGCCGCAGGCGATCGTCACGAACAGCATCGGCCACAGCGACATGAAGGCGCCGGTGGCCTGGATCGACTCGCTGCCGAACCAGGCGGTGAAGGCCGGGATCTGGAAGGCGGCCACCTCCGAGCGGAAGAACGGAGCCAGGATGGCGCCGATGGCCGACAGGCCGATCGTGAGCGCCATGATCCAGAAGCCGATGTAGTTCACCGGCTGCGCGAAGCGCCAGATGGCGAGGTTGGTGCCCAGGTAGGCGAAGGCCAGGAGGAAGATCGCCCACAGCAGGAAGCTCGGCATGACCTGGATCTCGCCCGTCTCGGGATTGCCGAAGGCGCCGGCCAGGCGGGGATCGGCCCCCGTCGGGTCGACCACCGTGTACAGGGCTCCGCCGCCGTTGACGGCCTGGCTGATGCCGCGCACAGGACCGCTGACCACGCCGGTGTCCCAGGTGGGCGGATCGGGCGCGGTCGGGAAGCTGACCCCCACCACCCCGGAGGCCATGGCCAGCAGCGTGACCACCACCACCAGGAGGGTGACCTGGATCAGGTCGGCCCGCCGGCGGTAGAGCAGCCAGCCGCCCAGCAGGCCCATGGCCGCCAGCATCACGATGCCGAACGGCACGTCCGGCCGGGCGTCGAGGATCGCGGCCATGATGCCCACGAAGGCGCCGCCGATCAGGAGCAGGTAGAAGAAGATGAACACGAACAGGATCGTCCGCGTCCGGGGGCTGACGAGCCGATGGGAGATGGCGGACAGTGAGTTCCCGTCGTTGCGGACCGCCATCATGATGGCGGAGTAGTCACTCACCCAGCCGATGAAGGTCACGCCCACCATCAGCCAGATGATGGCCGGCAGCCAGCCCCAGATGTTGGCGGCGGTGATGACGCCCACGATCGGGCCGGCGGCCGCGATCGACTTGAAGTGGTAGCCGTAGAGCACGAAGCGGCTGGTCGGCACGAAATCGGCGCCGTCCATGTACATCGTCGCGGGTGTCGCGCGCTTCGCATCGGACTGGATCACGACGCGGTCGATGCGGCGGGCGTAGAGGTTGTACGCGAGATAGATGACCACGAAGCCGATGACAACGACCCAGAGTGAGTTCATCGGCGCTCTCCTCCTTGTGTGCGAGTGCTCCTCTGGTCAGCCGATGCTCGGGAACGGGGTGAACCCCGCTCCGCCCCTCGGGCGATTGCGCTAGGTCCCCTCCTTTCTCCCTCCTGCGGGAACGGAGCCAGGAAGCACTGGCAGCCGGTCGTCGATCAGCGCGTCGGCCGCTCGAAAGTCGGTACCGATGGCCGTCGCGCGGTTGTCCACGATGACCGCCGGGAAGCGGCGCAGGCCGTGGCGCAGTGACTTCCAGACGCCCTCGATGCTGGCCGCGTCGATGACGCTGACGGCAACCCGCGGGCCGTGGCGCTCCAGGAGGGCGTGGACCCAGTCGGAGACGCGCTGGAACTCGGCGGCCAGGTCATCGGGCAGGGCGTCCCTCGCCTCGTTGCGATGCATGCGCTCGGCCAGGCCCACGCCCTCGAATGCCACCTCGCAGTGCTGGCAGTGGCGGAACAGGGTCGGAGCGTAGGCCACGACCTGCACGCTCAAGGGCGACAACCGATCGGCCTCCAAGCCTGCCTCCTGTGAAGGCGCTGCGCCTGTCGTTCGGAGATCAATCATACGCTCGCCCGGCAACCTTGCCCGGGCCGGCGGAGGCGCTCAGATGCCCTGCAGCATGCCCCCGTCCACCGGGATGAACGTGCCGGTCACGTAGGCGGCCGGCTCGGAGCACAGGAAGGCGGCCACCGCCGCCAGCTCGCGCGGCTCGCCGTAGCGTCCGGCCGGGATGCTGCCGAGCGCATCGGCCCGGACCGCGGCCAGGTCCCGTCCCTCGCGCTCGGCGCGGTCGCGGTCGATCTGCTCCACGCGCTGCGTCGCCACGCGACCGGTCAGGATGCCGTTGATCGTCACGCCGTCGGCCGCGGCGGCGCGTGCCGCGGTCTTCATCCAGCCGGCCAGGGCGGCGCGGCCGGCGGTTGAGTACACCAGCGTCGGGATCGGCTCACGGATGGTCGAGCCGATGAGGGCCACGATCCGTCCCCAGCCCCGCTCGCGCATGCCCGGCAGCAGGGCCTGGGCGAGGTCGATGGGCGTCACCGCCAGGAGCTGGAACGCCGTCCGCCACCCCTCCGCCTCGGTGGCCAGCGGGTCGACCGGCGGCGGGCCGCCGGCGTTGAGGATGCAGACATCGACGCTGCCCAGCGCGCGACGCGCCGCCTCGGTCACGCTGGCCGCCGCCCCCGGCTGCGTGGCGTCCGCAGCGTGGGTGGCGACCTCGGCGCCAAGGCGGCCGCGCAGCCGCCCGGCAACGTCCTCCAGCCGATCCAGCGAACGGGACCACAGCAGCAGCCGGCAGCCCTCGGCCGCCAGCCCCTCGGCGATCGCGGCGCCGAGCCCGGATGATGCGCCGCCCACGACGGCGGCTCGGCCGCGGAGGCCCAGGTCCATCGGGATCGATGATACCGGTCGGTCAGTCGTCAGGCATCGAGCGCCGATCGCCGACGCGTCCGTCGACGCCCGGGAAAGCGAGCGTCCCGGCGGCCACCCACCACTCGAAGACGTCGTATGCGAGGCGGCCGGCCTGGACCGATGGATCCCCGCCGCTCAGGCGCCGCGCCTCGTCGAGGTCGCAGGCGAAGATCGACAGGCCGCGCTGCATCGGGTCCGACTGCTCGCCCAGCGGCCCGTTGGCCACCAGCTTGCCGTCGCGCTTCAGCTGGGCGCGATAGGCGAGGTGCCGAGCCTGGAGCGCGTCGAGCTCCTCGTCCGTGAAGTCGGGCGCGTCGGGAGGGCGTCGCAGCAGGACGAGGGTGTACACGTCGAACGCGTCGGGAACGTTCGGGTCGCGCGGCATGGCGGCAGGATAGCCCCCGGTCAGGAGGACGACAGCGCGGCTTCCACCTCGGTGAGCGGCAGGACCTGCCGCTCACCGGTGGCGCGGCGCGTGACCTCCGCGCCGCCGCCCTGCAGGGAGCGCGGCGAGATCGTCACGATCGTGGGCATGCCCAGCAGCTCGGCGTCGGTGAGCTTCACGCCCGGCGACTCGTCGCGGTCGTCGTAGAGCAGCTCGACCCCGGCCTCGGCCAGGCGCCCGTACAGCCTCTCGGCCACCTCCGCCACGGCGGGATCCTTCGCGGCCCCCAGCGTCACGAGGTGCGCGGGGTAGGGCGCAACCGACTCGGGCCAGACGATGCCCTTCTCGTCGTGGTGCGCCTCCACGATGCAGGCCATGTTCCGGCCCAGTCCGATGCCATAGCTGCCCATCACCACGTGGCGACGGCTACCGTCCTCGGCCAGGTAGGTCGCGTTGAGCGCCTCGGTGAAATCGGTGCCCAGCTTGAAGATGTTGCCGACCTCGATCCCGGTGCGCAGCACGACCGGCGTGCCGCACTGCGGGCACGGGTCGCCGGCGCGCGCGCTCGCGATGTCGGCGACGGCGTCGGGCTCGTAGTCGCGACCGACGTTCACGTTCAGCAGGTGATAGCCGTGCCGGTTGGAGCCGGCCACCAGGTTCGGCGTGGCGGCCACCAGGTCGTCGACGACCACGGTGGTGTCGTGGGCGCCGACCGGCGACCCGTAGCCGGGCTCCATGCCCGCCGCGCGGATCTCCTCGGCCTGCGCGGGACGCATGCCGCCGACCAGCTTGAGCGCGTTGACCAGCTTGGTCTCGTTGGCCTCGAAGTCGCCGCGCACGATGGCGGTGATCAGGCTTCCGTCGGCGGCGACGAAGAACGCGGCCTTGGCCGTGCGATCGGTGCCGATGCCGAGGTGCTCGGCCAGCGACGCGATCGTATCGGTGCCCGGCGTGGCGACCTCCTCGGACGGCCGGGCCTCCTCGGCGGGAGGATCGGGCTTGCGGACCCGGGCGATCTGCTGGTTGGCCGCGTATCCACACTGCTCGCAGAGCACCAGCGTGTCCTCGCCGTGCTCGTTGAAGACCATGAACTCGTGCGCCAGGCTGCCGCCCATGATCCCGACGTCGGCGCCCACGGCCACCGTCTCCAGCCCCAGCCGCCGGAAGATGCGCTCGTACGCGTGGTAGTGGGCCATGTACGAGCGCTCCAGGCTCTGGTCATCGGCGTCGAGCGTGTAGGAG
>JAPSGM010000342.1 GCA_031177555.1 Chloroflexota bacterium | reverse complement strand
GCGCCCTCACGTCCACCGGCCGATGGATGGCCCCACCGCGGACGTAGGCGATGCTCCCCGCCGCGATCGCCACGAGCCCTGGCAGGCTGTCGATCGATCCGGGACGCGTCGCGGCCAGCGCCGCCAGCCCCGCGGTAACCAGGCCCGCCGCGATCCACGGCCCCGGAATGGCGCTGGCCGCGACCAGCGCGGCGCCGACCCCGAGCAGGAACGGGTTGAGCTCGCCCGGCGGCATCACCCAGAGGGACACGGCCAGGGCGGCCTCCAGGACCACGAAGACGAGCAGCGCGGCAAGCGGCAGGCGCACGGTCGGAGCGCTGAGACGGCCGCCCACCTGCGCCAGCAGCAGCACGAAGCCGGCGGCGGTCGCCGCGCCGGACAGCACGCCGTCCGGAAAGCCGGCGACGCCCTCCGGCGACACGGCCCGCAACGTTGCGACCGCCAGGCCCACCGCGAGCACTCCCAGGCCCGCGGCTCGAATGACCAGCCGCTCGGATCCGCGCCGGAGGCCATCCGCCAGGCCCAGCGTCATGGTGAGCGCCACCACCACGGAGACGACCCCGCCGGCGACGGGCAGGACCCATCCGACGCCATGTGCGGTGGGCAGCATGGGCGGGAACAGCCGCAGCAGGACCACGGCAATCGGCGCAAGCGCCACAACCCCAACCCCGATGGCGACTTCCACCGGGTCGAAGGCGGGATCCGGATCGGGCGTGCGGCCTGCGGCCGGGGGGTATCGGTCCAAACGGCGTCCGGTGGTGCGAAGGTGCACCGGGAGTGTTGGATCGGCCCGATGGCCGGGCAATAGTACGAACGGGCGCAGCGCGCACCGCTCGCCTATGCTCCGACGCATGCCGACGCAGCACGTCATGACGCGACGGCGCTTCCTGTCGCTGACCGACGACCTCATCGCCGAGGGCGAGGCCCTGTCATCGGACCCGGACTGGAATCGGTTCCGCCTGTGGCTGCTCAACTCGGACGAGCTGCTCGAGAAGGTGTGGGGCCGCATGGACCGATACCATCTGGCCTGGCTGAACGTCGGCCGCGACTCGGCGCCTCCCGGCTCGTCGCTGGACGACGAGGGCACCCGCCGCTTCGTCACGGAGGTCGCCGGCGCGAAGCTGGCGGTGCTGCGTACGATGAGGATCGCGGTCGAGCAGCGCGGCTGGACCCTGCTGAGCGAGGAAGATGAGGACGCATGACCCACCATCGCCCCGACGACCACACCGGCGGCCTGGCCGCCGTGCTCGCGCATCCGGACGACGAGAGCTTCGGGTGCGCCGGGGCGCTTGCCCGCGCCCACGACGCCGGACGGGTGGTGCGGCTGCTGGTCGCCACGCGTGGCGAGGCGGGCCAGCCGGAAGGCGAGGACGACCCGAGCTTTGCCGACCTGCGCGAGGACGAGCTGCGCTGCGCCGCCTCGAAGATCGGGTTCACCGAGGTGACCGTCCTGGAGGGCTACCCGGACGGTGGCGTGGCCGACATGCCCTTCGCCGAGCTGGTGGACGAGATCGCGCTGTGGCTGGGCGACCGCCGCCCCGATGCGGTCATCACCTTCGGAACGCACGGGATCACCGGCCATCCCGACCACGTGGTGGTGGGCTCCGCCACGCGCTGGGCAGTCGAGCGGTTGGCGGAGACGGGCATCGCGCCGCACGCGATCTACGTCATGGCCCCGGTCTTCGGCCCGGGGACGAAACGCTACGACCTCTCCCCGGAGGAGGGCGCCGCGAGCCACCGGATCGACATCACCGAGGTGGCGGGGCGCAAGATCGCCGCGCTCGCCTGCCACGCCTCGCAGCCGGACGCGGCGCAGGAAGCGGCCGAGGTGCAGGCGCTGCTCGACCGCGACGGCGTCCTGTACGAGGGCTACACCCGCGTCCGTCCGGCGGTTCCCAACCCGCATCCCAAGTTCGACACGCGCCTGGTCTAGTCGCCGCGCGATCTGCCCTCCGCCAGTGACTGGCGGTACCTCCCAGGGAATCTGCGGAGTCTCCGCCGAATCGCCAGCGGCCAACAGGAAAACTGGGGCGAATCGGGACAAACTGCGCTGGTTTTCGGAAATCGTGGGCGTTACCGCCAGCAGCTGGCTGACGGTAAGGGCATGACCCGCTTGACCTTCCAGTGGCTGGAAGGTTTAGAGTCGCGGCATGAAGGTGTC
>JAPSGM010000341.1 GCA_031177555.1 Chloroflexota bacterium | reverse complement strand
GTGGATTCGATCATGAGACGATTCCGTACACACTGGCTGGCGGTGCTGGGCGCCATGCTGCTGCTCTCGCTGTCGGTCTCAAGCGCGTTCGGCCATCACCCGGCGCAGTCCGACAACCGCGGGAGCGCCGTCTCCACCTTCGTCCATGAGCTGGTCTTCGGGACCGATGAGGATCCCGAGGAGGAGCAGGGGGAAGACGGTGAGGACGAAGAGGAAGGCGAGGAAGAGGAGCAGTCCGAGCTGGTCGGCGGCTCGAGCCACGGTCTCTGCGTCCGCGAGGTCGCCTGGAGCCTGGGGACCGGTGGACTCAACGAGAACCACGGCGGCGCCGTGAGCGAGGCCGCCCGGCTCACCTGCTGGGACGGCGAAGGAGACGAGTCGACCGAGGACTCCGAGGAGGAGGACGAGGGAGGCCATGGAGAGTCGGCGTCCGCGAAGGATCGCGGGGACCGCGGCCGATCCGCCGCAGCTCAGCAGAAGGCACCCGGCAGGAACAAGGTCGAGGGCCGCGCCGCCGGCCCCGGCAATGGCAACGCTGGTGGCGGCGGCCAGGGCAATGGCAACGCTCGTGGCGGCGGCCACGGCAACGCCAGGGACCACGGCAACCGCTGAAGCCCGTGGGCCGCTCATCGGCCTCATCGGCGATGCAAGGGCCCCAGGATCGCTCCTCGGGCCCTTTCGTTGTTCGCAATGCTCGCCGACCGGTCTGTTGGCCCTCCGGACAGGCCTTGTTCGCCGATGAGATCGCTCAGCGACCGCAAGTGACATCGGCCGGACGCCTCCAATGTCAGCAGGGGGCTTGCCGCGGCGCCCTCGAAGGTGGGATAGTTGTCGTGGACGTGCCGGTGGCGCGCGTTGTGTGCGGGGGTTTCCCGAACCGCGCTACGCATGGCTGCCGTGCAACAGGCTGGCGCGCCGAAGTGGGGAGTGCACGCGCATGCCGGAGAAGACGTACTACCAACTGCTCCAGGTCGATCCCGCCGCGGAGCCCGATGTCATCGCAGCGGCCCACCGCGTGCTGGCGGCAAGGCTGGATCCCGATCACGACGCCAGCGGCATTGCCGAGTTCCGCGTGAAGGAGCTCAACCGCGCCCTGGCAGTCCTGACCGATGCCGCCAAGCGGCGCGAGTACGATGAGCAGCTGGCTGCTGAGGCTGCCCTGGTGCCGATGGGGCCCGACCATAACGGCCACTCGCTCGGCGGGCGCGTGCAGGCCCACGAAGCCGATGGCGCCGGGGATATTCGCCTGAATTTCGGCCGCTACACGGGCAGGACGCTAGGCGAGCTGGCCCGCAGCGACCCCGACTACCTGCGCTGGCTCAGCCGCCACTCATCGGGGATCCGGTACCGCGGCGCGATCATGCGGCTGCTCCCCGAGCGCGATGGGCACCGCACCCCGCTCCGCGTTTCCCCGTAGAGCATCAGGGCCCAGACAAGCCGATGGCCGGGCATTCCGCCCGGCCATCGGTGCTATCTGTGGCTTTCCACGGTGTCCGGAGAGAATGGCTTACTTGGCCTTCGTCCCGAACTGCGTCATCACCGTGTTGATGTTCGGTGCGCTGATCTTGAGCTCGTAGGTCGCGGACGCGTCGCTGAGCGACTTCGTCGCCAGGTTGTAGATGTACAGCTGGCCCGCGGCGTCGTAGCGCGTGATGCCGTTGCTGTCCGGGGAGTTGGTGTTGCTGATCACCTCAACCTCGCCACTCGGCGGAGTTCAACCGGCCAGCTTCTTGACGGACACGGCCGGCGAAAGTACCGAGACCGAGGCACCGTGCAGTCGGTGATGCGGATCTTGACCGGGGTGGTGCCGCCGTATTTGAAGACGCTCGGATCGTTCTTGGCCTGGGTGTCGTTCACCGGCTGCAGGACGCCGCTGGCAGAGTACAGTAGCGAGACATTCCCGCTCTCCGTGCTGTCGACGCCGGTCCCGTCCTGATCGCCAAGGTTCACGGTAATCACGTAGGAGCCCGCGGCGTAGCTGTGCGAGGTGCTCACTGGCGAGGCCGAGAACGACTCAGCTGCGCTTCCGTCGCCTTAGTTGATCGAGCCCGTGAAGGTATCCACGCTCGCGCCGGTAAACGTGAAGTCGAGGCCGACGGTATTTCCGGCGGTGCACGCGGTACCGCTGTTGCCGGTCAAGGTCAGATTGCTCAGCGCCGGAG
>JAPSGM010000032.1 GCA_031177555.1 Chloroflexota bacterium | reverse complement strand
CCCGGTTCGCGCACCGCGTTCTCGGCACTCTCGGCATTCACGCGCTCCACGGATCCGAGTCTACCGGCGACGGGCCGTGCGTGGACTGGCTCGCGGTGGCCCTCATCCATCGGGCCGCCCCGCACGCAGGACGCGCCTCGTGCGCCGTCCGGCCCGCTGCATCGGACCATCCGCGCGAATGGCACCCGGAGCCGCGCCGGAGATGGCGCCAACGACCCTCGCGGCGCCGCCGCCGGCATCGGTCTGTACCATAGGGCCCGATGGATCGACCGATGCACGACGTGTTCGACCAGTTCAAGCAGCAGCTGCCCGACATCGACCCGGTCGAGACGCAGGAGTGGATCGACTCGCTCGACGCGGTGGTCGAGCTGGACGGTGCCGAGCGCGCCCGATTCCTGATGTTCAAGCTGCTCAAGCGCGCCCGCCAGCTGCAGGTCGGGCTTCCGCCGCTGGTCCAGACGCGCTACATCAACACGATCTCGCCCGAGCAAGAGCCCTACTTCCCGGGCGACGAAGCCATCGAGCTGCGCATCCGGCGCATGATCCGCTGGAACGCGCTGGCCATGGTCCTGCGCGCCAACACGCGCTTCGAGGGCATCGGCGGCCACCTGTCGACCTACGCCAGCGCCGCGAGCCTGTACGAGGTCGGCTTCAACCACTTCTTCCGCGGCCCCGACGGCGATGGCGCGGGCGACCAGGTCTTCTTCCAGGGCCACGCGGCGCCGGGCATCTACGCGCGCGCCTTCCTGGAGGGCCGCCTCGACGAGGACAACCTGGACCACTTCCGGCGCGAGGCGCTGACCCCGCAGGGCCTTTCCTCCTACCCGCACCCCCGCCTCATGCCCGAGTTCTGGCAGTTCCCCACCGTCAGCATGGGCCTGGGAGCGATGAACGCCATCTACCAGGCGCGCTTCAACCGCTACCTGGAGGCGCGCGGCATCGCCGATACGTCGGGAAGCCGGGTGTGGGCCTTCCTGGGCGACGGGGAGATGGACGAGCCGGAGTCGATGGGCGCGCTGGGTCTCGCCGCGCGCGAGGGGCTAGACAACCTGATCTTCGTGGTGAACTGCAACCTGCAGCGCCTGGACGGGCCGGTGCGCGGAAACGGCAAGATCATCCAGGAGCTGGAGGCGCTCTTCCGCGGCGCGGGCTGGCACGTCATCAAGGTGATCTGGGCCCGCGAGTGGGACGACCTGCTGGCGCGCGACAAGGACGGCGTCCTGCTCAACCGGATGAACGAGACGCTCGACGGTGACTACCAGAAGCTGTCAGTGGCGGACGGCTCCTACATCCGCGAGCACTTCTTCGGCCCGGACCCCCGCCTGCAGGCGCTGGTTGAGCACCTTTCCGATGACGACCTGACCAAGCTGCGACGCGGAGGCCACGACTACCGTAAGGTCCACGCCGCGTATGCCGCGGCGGTCGAGCACCGCGGCGCCCCGGTGGTGATCCTGGCCAAGACCGTGAAGGGCTGGACCCTGGGACCCGGCATCGAGGGGCGGAACGTCACGCACCAGGCCAAGAAGCTGACCCAGGACGAGCTGCGCATCTTCCGCGACCGCCTCGAGTTGCCGATCCCGGACGACCGGCTGAAGGAGGCGCCGTACTACCATCCCGGCCCCGACGCGCCGGAGATCCAGTACATGCTGGAGCGCCGGCAGCAGCTCGGCGGCTTCCTGCCCCAGCGCCGCGTGCGGCCGCGGCCGCTGCCGAATGCCGGCGATGGCGCCTACCAGGAGCTCCTCGCCGGGTCCGAACGCCCGGCCTCGACCACCATGGCCTTCAGCCGCCTGGTGCGGAACCTGGTGCGCGACCCCGAGATCGGGCGCCGCGTCGTCCCAATCATCCCCGACGAGGCGCGGACGTTCGGCATGGATCCGCTCTTCAAGGAGATCGGCATCTACAACCCGCTGGGCCAGCGCTACACGCCGGTCGACAAGGAGCTGCTGCTCTCGTACCTGGAGAAGACCGACGGCCAGGTCCTGGAGGAGGGCATCACCGAGGCCGGCGCCATCGCCGACATGACGGCCGCCGCGACCAGCTACGCCACGCACGGCGAGCCGATGATCCCCTTCTACATCTTCTACTCGATGTTCGGCTTCCAGCGCACCGGCGACTTCGCGTGGGCCTTCGGTGACGCGCGGGGCCGTGGATTCATGATGGGCGCCACCGCGGGACGTACGACGCTCACCGGCGAGGGGCTGCAGCACGACGACGGCCACAGCCACGTGCTGGCCTCCACCTTCCCCAACGTCCTGGCCTACGACCCGGCCTTCGCCTACGAGCTGGCCGTGATCGTGCGCGACGGCATCCGCCGCATGTACGGCGAGCCGCAGGAAGATGTCTTCTACTACCTCACCCTCTACAACGAGAACTGGGCCATGCCCCCGATGCCGGAGGGCGTCGAGGACGGGATCCTGCGCGGCCTGTACCGCTACCGGCCGGCCGAGCGCGGGTCACGCCGGGTCCAGCTGCTCGCCTCGGGGCCGATCCTCCACCAGGCGCTGCGCGCGCAGGAGATGCTCGCCGAGCGCTACGACGTCGCGGCGGACGTGTGGAGCGCCCCGTCTTTCCAGCAGCTGCGCCGCGAGGCGCTCGAGGTCGAGCGCTGGAACCGCCTGCACCCGGATGCCGAGCGGCGCGTGCCCTACGTCGCCCAGCAGCTGTCCGGCGCGGAGGGGCCAATCGTGGCGGCCACCGACTACCTGAAGGCCGTGCCGCACATGGTCGCGCCGTGGCTGGCCGACCGCCAGCTGACGGTGCTCGGGACCGATGGATTCGGCCGCAGCGACACGCGCGAGGCGCTGCGCACCCACTTCGAGGTGAGTCCCGAGCAGATCGCCTACGGCGCGCTTCACGGGCTGTGCCTCAGGGACCAGGGCAGCCGCGAGGAGCTGCTGCGGGCCATCGGCGAGCTGTCCATCGACCCGGATAGGATCGACCCGGTCCACGCCTGAGCCGCCGCCCTCCCTCAGCCGAAGCTGAGGCGTCCCACCCGCCGCAGCCTGGCGCCGCAGGCCGCGCAGTAGAGGTACTGGGGTTCCGCCGTCGCCCCGCAGCTCGAGCAGAACGTCGGGCCGAACTGCCCCAGCGCCGCCCGGAACGCCGCGACCAGGGCCCGCAGGGTGCGCTCGACCGCGGCCGGGAGCGAGCGCCAGCCGCGCGGCAGGTCATCGGCGCCGGTCGCCCCCAGCGGCAGGCCGGCAAGCTGCGAGGCGCGCGCCGTACCGGGCGTCCAGCCGCCCAGGTAGCGAGACCGGGCGCGGTCGTACGCCGCCCGCTCGCGCTCGTCGGTGAGCATGTCGCGCACGGCGTTGACGACCCCCATCTCGTCATTGGCGCGAGGCGATCGGTTGCGGTCGGGGTGGAAGGTGCGCGCCAGGCGGCGGCATGCGAAGGCGATCTCGTCGCTCGAGGCGGCGGCGTCGACCTGCAGGAGCCGGTAGGCGTCGCGCTCGGGATGGTACGGGAACAGGCTCGGGTGCATCGCGTCGTGGCCATGATAGCCGACTCGCGTGGTCCGGTGCGCCCCGACAACGCATCGCCGCGTGGTGGTCAATTAGGAACTCGACTTAGGCTTTTGGCAATTGGGGTTGACAATCCATGAGCCAGTGTTACACTGCCCGCGACGAACACATTCTGGTAAGCGAATCTCCCATCCTGGAAGGAGTAGTTAGCAATGTTGGACTATCGACTTCACTATGCGGTCATGGCGACCGAGGACCGCCTGCGCCCCACGCGCCAGCCGGTCATCGCTCCCCGTCGAGGCGCCCGGCGCGTCTTCCGCCTGGCCGGCGGCCGAGACGATTCCCGCAGCGCGACGCGACGCTGAGCCATGGCTCGCGACGTCATCTCGACCTGCCCCGTCTGCGAGGGCGAGCTCCTCATCACTCGCCTCCACTGCCGCAGCTGCGGCACTGCCCTGGAGGGCGAGTTCGGCGTCGGCCGCTTCGGCCGCCTGAACCGCGAGCAGCTGGCCCTGCTCGAGAGCTTCCTCCGGGCGCGCGGCAACCTCAAGGAGATGGAGCGCGAGCTCGGCATCTCGTACCCGACGGTGCGGGGCCGGGTCGATGCGCTCGTCCGGGCCCTGGGTCTCGGCGACGGCGAGGCGCCTCCAGGAGACGACGGCATTCCGGATGAGGCCATTACCGAGGCGCCAGCAGCGACTGACGGCGGCGCGGGGCGCCGGGCCGTCCTGGAGCGGCTGGCCCGCGGAGAGATCGACGCGGCCGCAGCGGCGGCGGAGCTGCGTCGCCTGGCCGAGGAGGGCTGAGCGATGGCCCGCTACGTCAGGACGCAGACCATCGAGCACCCGATCGGTGCCGCCGGCCGGCTGTCGCTGCAGGTGACGTCCGCCACGGTCCGCGCGCGCGGGGTCGCAGGCGACACCGCCACCGTGCGCGCGACGTTCGACATCTCGGCCACCTCCGAGCAGGAGGCCGACGCGATCCTGGAGGGCGTTCAGCTGATCGCCACCACCGGCGCCGGCGAGCTGACCGTCCAGGAGCCCAGCGGCAAGGGCGGATCCGGCATCGGCGCCATGATCGGCCGCATGCTCGCCGGTCACGGTGAGGTCGACTACCGCGTGGAGGCGGAGCTGCCGGGCGGGGCCGAGCTGCGGCTCGAGACGGTGTCCGGCGAGATGACCGGGGAGGGCCTCCACGGTCAGCAGCGCTACACCAGCGTTTCCGGCGACCTCTTCCTCGACGGAGCCGGCGGCGAGCTGCGAATCGAGACGGTATCTGGAGACGTCGTGGTGCGAGGCCAGCGCCCGGTCGCGGCTCGGGTGAATGCGGTCTCCGGCGACCTGAGCCTGGCGGCCCCGATGGTCGATGGGCTGCGGCTGCAGGCCGTATCCGGCGACGTGGAGGTGGAGGGCGAGCTGTCCCCCGGCGGAGACTTTCGGGTGGAGACGGTGAGCGGCGACCTCGGGATCGGGCTGATCGGCGGCGCCACGATCGAGGTCCGCGGGATCTCGACCGACATCAGCAGCGACGTCGACCACCGGATCGAGGGACGCCCCGACCGCCGGCGGCTGGTGGTCGGCTCCGGCGTCCCGACGCTGACGTTCAGCTCCATGTCCGGCGACCTGTCCGTGCGCCGGCCGCGACGCCTGCCCGCCGGGCCGCTTCGGGCCGAGGCCGCTGCGCCGGCGCCGGCGCCGGCGCTCGCCGGCGATGAGCAGCTGGCCATCCTCCAGGCCCTCGAGCGCGGAGAGATCGACGTGGACGAGGCCGCGCGCCGACTGGCCGGGGACCGCACCGATGCATGACGAGCTGGCCACCATCCTCCGGCTGGTGGCCGAGGGCAAGCTGTCCGCCGACGAGGCGGCACCGATCATCGAGGCGCTGACCGTGCCAGCGTGGGCCGGGCGCGCCGACCGCGACGCCCAGAGCGCCGCCCGGGCGGAACGCGTGGAGGGTGGCGGCGAGCGCCGGCGCGTCCGCATCCAGGTCAACGAGCGGGGACGCCGCGTGGTCGACCTGCGCGTGCCGCTCGCGTTCGCCGCGGCCGCGGCCCGGATGGTGCCCGGCATCCCCGATTCCTACGCGACCCTGATCCAGCGGGCCGTCGAGAGCCCCACGGTCGGCGTGATCGTCGATGCCGAGGACGAGAGCGGCGACGGCGTTGTGATCAGCCTGGAGTGATGATGGACGCTCCGGCCGTCGAGGCGACGGCACTCGTCAAGGAGTTCGAGCGCGGCCGGCGCACGGTCTGGCAGCGGCTGCGCGGCGACCCGGACCGACGGGTGCGGTTCCGTGCCGTTGACGGGATCGACCTGCGAGTCGAACGCGGCGAGATCTTCGGCCTGCTGGGGCCGAACGGCGCCGGCAAGACCACGACGATGAAGATGCTCGCCACCCTGCTGGAGCCGACCTCGGGCAGCGCCCGCATCCTGGGGCGCGACGTCGTGTCCGACGCGCGCGAGGTGCGCCGGCGGATCGGCGCCGTGCTCTCCGACGGACGCAGCCTGTACTGGAAGCTGACCGCGCGCGAGAACCTCGAGTACTTCGCCGCCCTCTACCACGTTCCGCCGGACGAGCAGCGGCAGCGCATCGAGCGCGTCCTGGCCGCCGTCAAGCTCGACGACCGCGCCGACGACTACGTCGAGCGCTACAGCACCGGCATGCGCCAGCGGTTGGTGCTGGCCCGGGCGCTGCTGCCCGATCCCGAGCTGCTGCTCCTGGACGAGCCGACCGTCGGCCTGGACCCGCAGGCGGCGCGCGACCTGCGCGGGCGGGTGCGGGACCTGCAGTCGCAGGGGCGGACGGTGCTGCTCACCACGCACTACATGGAGGAGGCGGACCAGCTCTGCGACCGGATCGCGATCGTCGATCACGGGCGGGTCGTGGCGCTGGACACGCCGGCCGGCCTGAAGCGGACCATCGGTGCGACCGAGGTCGTCCGCCTGGAGGTGAGCGCGCCCGATGCCGCCCACCCGGTCGACGGGTCGCTGATGCGCCGCCTCGGCTCGGCCGGCCACGTGGCGCACCACGAGCGCGAGGACGACCGGCTGGCGATCACCGTCCACGCGCGCAGCGCGCGCGACTTCGTGCCGGTCGCCTTCGACGCGGCACGCGCGGAGGGGGTCGCCATCCAGCATGTCGAGGTGGTGCCGGTCTCGCTGGAGGACGTGTTCATCTCGCTCACCGGCCGGGCGCTGCGCGAATGAGCCCCTCGAGGTTCGCGGCGGACCTACGTGCCTTCGGAGCCGCCGCGCTCAAGGAGTGGCGCCTGCTGCGCCGCTACCCTTCGCTGTTCGTGGGCTTCCTGTTCTGGCCGATCGCGCTGCCCGTTGCCTACGTCTTCCAGGCGCGCGGCTACGCCGGCGACAGCGACGCGGCCCTGGATGCCTTCGCGGCCCGGGCGGGCACCGCGGAAGTGGCCGGCTTCCTCTTCCTCGGCTGGGCGGCCTACATGTGGATCAGCATGATCCTGTGGGGACCCGGCACGGCGCTGCGCACCGAGCAGGTCCGCGGCTCGCTGGAGGCGCTGTTCATGACGCCGGCCTCGCGCCTGGTGATCCTGTTCGGGCCGGCCGTGAGCCAGGTGGTCTGGGCGCTGTGGATGTTCGCCATCGTGGCCGCCACCATGACGCTGGTGTTCGGGGTGGACCTGGCGGTGGCATCGGCCCTGCGGGCGCTGGTAGTCATCGGCGTGGCGGTGCCGGCGCTGTACGGGCTGGGCGCCCTGTTCGCCGCCGTGGTCCTGCGCTTCGGCGAGGTCAGCGCGCTGGTGCAGACCGTGCGCGGCGTGTTCACCGTCTTCTGCGGCATGAGCTTCCCGATCGTGATCCTGCCCGAGTGGGGCCGCGCGGTGGCGCTGGCCCTTCCGCCGACCTATCTCATCGCCGACCTGCGCCGTGTCCTGCTGGCCGGCAGCGACCTGGCCGCGGTGGTGCCCGACCTCGCCGTCCTGCTGTCGCTCGGCCTCCTCCTGTGCGCCGCGGCCGTGGTGGCCTTTCGCCGCACGGAGCGCTACGCCCGCCGGGGCGGCAGCCTGGCGTCGTACTGAGCCGATGGGCGCCGTGGACGTCGCCGAGGTGCGGGCCGCGTTGGCGATCGCCCGCAACGAGCTGCGCGTGGCGCGCCGCTACCCGCTGCAGCTCGTCAACCGGCCGCTGCAGCCGCTCTACCAGTTCCTGCTGCCCAGCCTCCTGCTGGGCACCACCTTCCTGGTGGGCGGCCGCGCCATCGGGCTGGAGCAGGTGACCGGGACCGGCGACCTGGCGGGCTACCTGTTCCTGGGCGCCGTCGTCGGCGGGCTGGTGGGCGCAACGTTCTGGGAAATGGCCTTCGGCCTGAAGCGCGAGATGGACGCGGGGACCCTCGAGCCGTCCTGGCTGACGCCGACCCGGCCGGAGACCTTCGTGCTCGGCCGCGCCATCTCCGGCATGCTGCTGTCGGCGACGGCGAGCGCGGCGCTGGTGCTGGTCGGCCTGCTGGCCTTTGGCGCGTCGGTGTCCGGCGGCCTGCTGCTCGCCATCCCGGCACTCGCCATCGCTGCCGTCAGCATGATCGGCGTCGGCTACCTGGTGGCGGCGGCCGTGCTCCTCATCCGCGAGCCGAACTTCTTCGTGGACGCCACCAACTTCCTGTTCGCCATGATCTCGGGCGTTGCCTTCCCGGTGCTGGTCCTGCCCGCCCTCCTGCAGCCGGTGGCCTACCTGCTGCCGACGACCTACGCCGTCGACCTGCTGCGCGTCTACGCCCTCGGCACCCGGCCCCTCCTCGACCCGGCGGTCGAGTGGACGGCCCTGGTGGTCCTGGCCGGCGCGACGATCTGGCTGGGACGCGTGGCCTTCGCCCGCACCGAACGCCGCATGCGCGTGCGGGGCACGCTGGCCCAGCACTAGGACCCGCGTAACCCGCCGCGAATCCACCCTCGACAGCGCGCCCGCCCGTCCCGGGCGCATCGGATCCAGATCCCATGCACTTCAAGGGAGGTCCAGATGCGCAGACGCGTACCGTTCCCGCTTCCGGCGATCGTCGCCGGCCTGGCGGCCAGCCTGCTCCTGGTGGCGACCGCGCTGGCGGCACCGATGGGCTTCACGGCCGACCTGGCCGATGGCGGCGAGGGTGACCCCGATGGCTCGGGCTCCGCCCTGATCAGCATCGATACCGAGACCGGCGAGGTCTGCTGGGAGCTGTCGGTGGAGGGCATCGGCGACGTCGTCGCCTCGCACATCCACGTCGGTGGCGAGGGGGAGAGCGGAGACATCGTCGTCCCGCTCGACGCCGACGGCTTCAGCGGCAGCAGCGAGGGCTGCGTCGACGCGAGCGATGCCGACCTGCAGGCGATTGTGGATGACCCCGCGGGCTTCTACGTGAACGTCCACACCCAGGAGTTCAGCGGCGGCGCCATCCGCGGGCAGCTGACCGCGTCCGACGATGTGCCGGACACGTCCATGGGGGAGACCGGCCAGTCGCCGGTCGCCCTGCTGGGCTTGCTGCTGCTGGGGGCCGGCGTCGTGGCCGGCGCGCGGCTGGCCCTGCGCCGCTCCTGAGATCGACGGGGAGCGGGGCCGCGACCCCCCGCTCCCCGATCGGACCGCCATCGCCGCCAGCGGCCGTCAGGCGACGAATTCCAGCAAGTTGATGACGTAGATGCCGTATGCGTGCACGGCGATGCCCAGGGCCACCGCGGCCACCAGCCAGGGAGAGGCGCGGTCGCGGTAGGCCCACCCCAGCAGGAGCATCAGCACCGGCACGGCGTCCAGCACGAAGCGATAGCCGAACTGGGCGAAGCCCCACGACCCATGCATGACGTCGGGCAGCAGGATCAGCAGCACGCTGCCCAGCGCCACCGGCACCAGCGGCTGTCGTTCGCGGACGCTCCACGCCCGCCCGGCAAGGAACAGGAACGGAGCCGACAGGGTCAGCGCCAGGCCGCTGAGGCTGGGGCGCAGGAACGGCGCGGCGTCGACCCACTCGAAGCTCTGCAGCAGCATGGCGTACAGGTGCCGCGGGACGTAGAGCGGCGAGACGAGGCCATGGCGGAACCAGGGCTCATCGGTCACCAGGCCGGACTCGCCAGACGGGATGCGCGCGTAGCCGAAGTCCAGCGGGGAGCCGAAGCGGGCGACGTTGTACCAGGCAATGGCCAGCGCCGGCAGCGCCAGCCCGGCGAGGAGCTCCAGGTGCGCCCGGCTCGGCCTCCATCGGTCCGCGTAGAACGCCAGCAGCAGGGGCAGCGCCAGGCCCATCGGCAGGCGGGAGCCGGCAGCCAGGCCGAGCAGGAGCCCCGCCAGGGCGGGCCAGCGGCGTCCGACCGCCACGTGCAATGCAAGCAGGGTGAAGAGCACGCCCACGGTCTGGGCCCAGTGGTGCGTGCCGGCCATGCCGGCCACCCACCAGTGCGTGGTGAAGGCGAAGCCCGCGGTCAGCAGCTGCCGCGGCGGGAAGGCGACGCCGATGCGGCCGAGCAGCCAGTACACCAGCGCCACGTTCACCGCGCCGATGACGGCGGCGTAGCCGTTCGGCGCCGGCTCGCCGACGCCCAAGAGCTCCGTCACAGCCACCAGCGGCATGAGCACCACGGCCGGCACCGGTGGGAAGGGAGAGTACTGGCCGCCGTCGGGCGCCGGGATGAGCTCCAGCCAGGGACGGTCCTGCGGAATGGAGAGCCGCCCGTCCAGGAAGGCCGAGGCCAGCGGCACGAAGGAGTCGCCGCCGGGTTCGGTTGGCCCGGTCAGCCAGTAGGCCAGCAGGGCCAGGGTCGAGAGGATCGCGCCCGCGAGTACCTCGGGCGTCGGCGGCCAGGCGAGGCTGGTGCGTGGGGATGAAGCGAGGTCCCGGGCTGCCATCGCCGGGCATGATAGGGACGGAGCTGGCGCGCCCGGAGGGATTCGAACCCCCGACCTGCTGATCCGAAGTCAGCTGCTCTATCCACTGAGCTACGGGCGCGCGATTCACGCTCGAACAGAGCGGAATACCGGTTGTTCCATTGTACGAGAGGGTCGTGCAGGCGCCTCACCCGGCCGTCAGAGGACGAGAGGCAAGTACCGCGCCGTAGCCATGGCGGCGGCGGCAATCACTAGCAGCACGAGTACCGTGGCGCCGACTCGGCTGAGGACGCTCTGGGCAGCGGCGAGGATTCGCCGCTCATCCTCGTTTGGCGGGCGCCGCTCCGCTTCAAGCTTGCCGCCGATCGCAATCATCCGCCGACCGGCCGGATATCCGACGAACAGGAACAGCAGCAAAGCAATCCCGCCGGCGAGGCCGCCGATGGTGAACCCGAGAATCTGCGGCTGCGTTATCGACGCCAGTCGAAGGCCGTTGGTATCGCGCCAGAACAGGATCGCGCCCGCCACCCCCGTCAGGAGAGCCGCGGCAAGTACCACCTCGCTGAAACGGCGATCGCGCAGCAGGTGCAGCATGAATCGCTGGCCTTCTGGAGCAGTTGCCTGCGCGGTGGGCTGCAGGAACAGAAACATCGTGACCGCTGCACCGAGCCAGAAGGCGCCGCCGAGGATGTGGATCAGCCGCAAGACCACGAAGTCCATAGCGCATCATCCCTCGCGGGCGGATCGAGACCTTTGGGCGCCTTCGCCCTCTCCGGCCGTTCGCGTTGACCGGCATCAGGGACCCACTGCAAGCCCACCTGACGGAACCGTACGCCCGCGGTGAGGCCTCAGTCAACTTGGCCGTCTCGCAGCCCCGGGAGGCGGCCGGCGCAATGCCGAGGGCGCGCCACCAGCGACTCCTGCTGTCATTGGCCGAGATCGAGCCCCCACTCCCGGCAACTGGGCCGCATACAGCCGCCATCGACCGGGTACTCCCTTCAGGACTCGGCTGCCGCGGTCCGCGAACGCGGTCCCGGAGCCGATGACGAGGTCGCGCACGGTGCTACTCACCAGGACCTCATCCGGGTCGGCGAGTGCGGCCACCCGAGCCGCCACATGGACGGCGATGCCGGCCACGTCGCCTTGCATGACCTCGATCTCGCCGACATCTAGTCCTGCCCGGACGTGCAGGTCCAGATTCGGTGCGCCGGCCGAGATCTCATGCGCTGCGTCGATGGCGCGACCGGGGCCGTCGAAGCTGGCGAGCACGCCATCTCCGATTGACTTGATCATGCGGCCACCGGCGCGCTCGATGGAGGCCCGCGCGAAAGCATGATGCCGGTTGAGCAGCTCGCGCCAGGCGCGATCACCAACTGTGGCCGCCCGCTCGGTCGAGCCGACGATATCGGTGAAGAGGATCGTGGCCAGCCGTCGGTCGGACGACCGCATTGACCTGGCTCCCACCACGAACGACTCGATCTCGGCCACGACGGTCGCCTGGTCGCCCGCCCACATCAGGTTGTCGATTCCCGGCACCTCCACGTAGCGGGCACCGTGGATGCCGTCTGCGATGAACCGGCCGAACGCAGGGCCGAAGGCGGCGACCTCGCCACGCTGGATCACCAGCGTCGGGACGTGGATCGCGGGCAGGACGTGCCGAACGTCGAGCTCGAGCAGGTTGGCGATCATGGCCCGCGCAACGCCCGGGCTGGCGGCGAAACGCTCGTACCGTGCCCAGGCCTCACGCAGGCCGGGAACGCCTCGCATGCTGGGCGCGAAGGCGTCGAGCATGAAGCCCTTGCCCCAGCCCTCCGTTTGCTCGACGCGCCTCCTGATCTCCTCGGGCGAGAGCCCGATCGGGTAGTCGGGCCCCGCCCGCGCCCTGGCCCAGCCGCCGACGATGACGAGAGCGCGCAGCCGGTCGGGATGGGTCGCCGCGAAGACCAGGCCCATCAGGCCACCGCCCAGGGTCGTGATAAGTGCCGCGCGCTCGCTGCGCGCGGCATCCATGACCGCACGGACATCGTCGATCCAGGCTTCGATTGAAGGCAGCGCGTTGATCGGCACCGGATCGGACATGCCGACGCCACGCTTGTCGAATGTGATCAGTCGACCGATCGCCGCAAGCCGACGACGAACCTCTGCCACCGGCGGCACGTCCCATTGGGCTTCCTGGTGACTCGTCCACTGGTCGGCGAGAACAAAATCGATCGGGCCCTCTCCGAGGGTCTGGTAGGCGAGGTACAGGCCATCGACCCGCGCGTAGTGCGTCT
>JAPSGM010000147.1 GCA_031177555.1 Chloroflexota bacterium | reverse complement strand
CCGGGACGGCGCTGCTGCTCCCCTCGATTATGCCGCAGCCGGGCCTCCCGCAGCCGGGCGTCCCGCAGTCGGCCGCCGGATCATGGGTCGCGCGGTCAGGCGGTGGCCATCGACTGCCCCGGAGGGGGCCCGTAGCGATTCGGCCCCGGATCGGAGGCCCGGAGGTACAAGATGATCAGCCAGATGGTCCCGATCAGCGGGACGAAGCTGATGAGCAGCCACCAGCCGGTGCGGTCAGTGTCGTGCAGCCGGCGAACCTGGGCCGCCAGGGCCGGCAGCAGCAGGCCAAGCAGGACGATGGTGTACAGGATCGGGTAGGTGCCGACGGCGAGGTCGACCACCGCCGCCACCACTCCGGCCACGATCAGGAACAGAAAGAACCACCAGAACTCGGGGCGGCTGGCTGCCGCTGAAATCGATGTACTTCCTGATGCAGGTCTGGACTGCTTCGACGGGACCCATCTCGCTCCTCCTCACGTGTCCGGCGCCGGGGCATTCCCTCGGGTGAGCCGGCTCGACCCCTCAACGCAAAGGCTAGCGCCCGCGATGCCCGCCCGGTGGCTCGGGCCGCACTCATCGGTGAAGACCGTTCAGCGGTCTTATCGGCGGACGACGCCCGCCTGGGAGGAGCCTGCTCGCCTCCGGCTCGGTGGGCGAGCATGACGGCCATGCCGGTTGCCCGTGGGGCTGCCACTTCTCCGATGAGACCGCCCAGCGAGCACGGCATGGAGGAGCCACGCCCGCACGGGGCGCGCGTATGCCGGTACGTCACCCACGCCGCCCCGCCACCACGTCACCCGAAGACGACCGGCTCCACCACCTCGCGAACCAGCTTGTCGGTCCGCTCCACGCTGCCCGACCCATCCACCACCCGGAAGCGCTCCGGCTCGGCAGCGGCCAGGCCCAGGTAGGCGGCGCGCACCGTCTCGAAGAAGGCGACGCTTTGCGTGTCCTCGAAGCGGTTCCACTCGCCGCGCCGCTTCCGCCCCAGCCCGATATCCACCGGCACGTCGATCAGGATGGTGAGGTCCGGCAGCAGCGCGTACGTCGCGAAGCGCTGCAGCCACCGCATCTCGTCCGGATCGTTGCCGTAGCCGGCTCCCTGGTAGGCGAGCGACGAGTCGAGGTAGCGGGCGCAGACCACGTGCTCGCCGCGCTCCAGCGCAGGCCGGATGAGGCGCGCGGTGTGCTGCGCCCGGGCGGCGGCGTAGAGCAGCGCGTCGGCGCGCGGGTCCAGGTCGTCCGACACGTTCCGCAGGTGCAGCACCAGGCGCCGCACCTCCTCCCCCAGCGGCGTGCCGCCAGGCTCGGCGGTGAGCACCACCGTCTCGCCGCGTGACCGCAGCCACTCCGCCAGGTGGCGCGCGGCGGTCGTCTTGCCGCTGCCCTCGGAGCCCTCCAGCGTGATGAAACGGCCGCGGTGAGCGGCCGTCATCGGTCCGGGGCGCGCCGCATGCGCGTCAGCGCCCGGCGCGTCATGCGCGTCAGCGCCAGGCGCGTTCCTCGTCGGGGAGGAGCTCGACCCTGCGGTTCGGCTCGGCCCCGCGGGAACGTGACATCAGGCTGTTGCGCTCCGCCATCTGGTGCTGCAGGCGCCGGATGTAGGCGTTCTGCGGCAGCAGCTCCATCGGCCTCCCGGAAGCCTGCACCAGCCCGATGGCCTCCGCCGTCTCGCGCAGTGCCGCATCGGAGGGATCGGCCTCCAGGTCGAACAGGCTGGCGAGCATGTTCTGCATCTGCAGGATGGTGTTCGTCTTCAGGACGTAGATGGGGATGCCGTTGGACTCGGCCTCGCGCAGGCTTGACGGCTTGCGGCGGTAGTAGTTGCGCAGGGTCACGACGGCGTCGGCATCGTCCAGCTCGCGCGCCACGGTGACCGGCACGCCCAGCTCGCGCACCGCCTGCTCGAGGCGCTTGCGGCTCACGCCGAAGGCGAACAGGCTCATGGGCCGATGGCTGCGCCCGCCCGGTCCCGGCGGCCGGCTGGCGCCGACCTGTCGGTCCACGCCCTGAGACGCGTCGGCCATGGGGGATGGCTCGGGGCTGCGGTCGATGGCCCCGCGGGCGTCCCACCCGTCTGACGCCTCCGTTCGCTCACCGGTCAGCCGCTCGCCGGGGAGCGAGCGCCCAGTGCGACCACCGCCGCGACCCGGCAGCGGGCGCAGGCCCGAACCGGTCCCCGTCCCGAGGCCGCCGCTGCGCCCGCGGGAGTAGGCGCCGAAGCCTCCGGTCGGCTCCAGCGGGGCGAAGGCCGGGTTGCCGGCGGCGGTCTCGCTGATCTGGTAGTCGTACTTGGCCGCGGCCTTGAGCTGCCCGTCCTCGCGCCAGCGCGCCTCGGGCGGGACCATGTGGCCGCGCAGGATGGCGTCCACCGTCTCGGCCACGTTGCGGTGGACGATGACGCGGTCGCGCTCGACGATCTCCACCAGCACGTCGAAGGTCGGCGGCGCCTTGCGCTCGAGCACCGTCTTCTGCGTGCCTCGGCGGCGCGCCTCCTCGTCGCCCAGCGTCACCGGCTGGATGCCGCCGACGAGGTCGGACAGCGTCGGGTTCAGCATCAGGTTGTCGAGCGTGTTGCCGTGCGCCGTGCCGACCAGCTGCACGCCGCGCTCGGCGATGGTGCGCGCCGCGGCGGCCTCCAGCTCGGTCCCGATCTCGTCGATGACGATGACCTCGGGCATGTGGTTCTCGACCGCCTCGATCATCACCGCGTGCTGCTCGGTAGGGGTGCGGACCTGCATGCGCCGCGCGTCGCCGATGCCGGGGTGCGGGATGTCGCCGTCGCCGGCGATCTCGTTGCTGGTGTCGACCACGATGACCCGCTTGCCCAGGTCGTCGGCCAGGACGCGGGCCACTTCCCGCAGCATGGTGGTCTTGCCCACGCCGGGACGGCCCAGGATCAGGAGCGACTGCCCGGCCTCGACCATGTCGCGGATGATGTCGATGGTCCCGAACACCGCCCGCCCGATGCGGCAGGTCAGCCCCACCACCTTGCCGGCCCGGTTGCGGATGGCGCTGATCCGATGCAGCGTGCGCTCGATGCCGGCCCGGTTGTCGTCGCCGAATGCACCGATGTGGTCGATGACGTGCGCGATGTCCGCCTCGGTCACCTCGCGATCCAGGAGGCGCTGCTCCCCGTGGGTGAACCTCGCCTCCGGGACGCGGCCCAGGTCCAGGACGACCTCGAGCAGGTCCGCCCGGCTGGCGACCGTGCGTAGCCGCGACACGATCTCGTCCGGCAGCGCGGCCATCAGCGCATCGAGGTCGTCGGTTGTCTCGAGACTGGTCAACGCTTCCTGCATGCCTCCCGTCACTGGATCGCCGGCACCATGGCCGGTTGACGGACCGTGGACCGCACCTCGCGTACCAGCAGGGTCACGCGCCCGATCGGCTCGAAGCCAACGTCGGCTGCGGCCCGCAGCCCGGTCGACTCATATGTTCGCACCGGCGACAGGATTCCGGCAGCCAGCGCCTCCGCACCCATCATGGCCAGCACGCTGCGCAGGAACTCGCCGCCGTCGGTCACGTCGCGAACCAGGAAGCGCAGGTAGTGCGGCCCCTCCCGGCAGCCGCCGTGCTGGGCGAATCCGCCGGCGCGCTGCTCCCAGGGCAGCAGCCAGGCGTCGACGCCGGAGAAGTGCAGGAGCGGGTTGAGGCTGGTGCGCGGCACGACTCCCTCGTGGCCCGATGACTCCCAGTCCTCGGCCCGGTAGCCCTCGATGCGGGCGATGGTCGGGGGCGTGGTGTGCGTCCACAGGTCGAACAGGTGCCAGGCGTCCGGTGCGCCGGCGCGCTGCAGCTCGTACTGCGGCCGCCCGCCCGACCCGGGGCGGCCGTGCGACCCGGGGCCACCGTGGGCGTGGCCCTCGCGTCCCAGCACGCGGCGCAGCCACGACCCCGGGCCGCCCACTCCCTCGGGAGCCAGGTAGTGGATCTCCTCCTGGGCGTAGGCCATGAAGCCCATCTGCCCGAACAGCTCCAGGTTGTCGGGCACGTCGGAGCAGGCCGCGTGGAAGCGCGACACGTTGTGCCCCACCGCCTCGTCGACCAGCGCGTTGAGGAGCGCGTAGCGCACCTCGCCGGCCATCGGCCCGTTCGCAGCTTCCAGCTCGGTGATGACCCAGTCGTGCCGGCGCGGCTCCTCGATGGCCCGGCACGACCCGACGATCTCGCCGTCCGACTCGGCCACCAGGTGCACCGAAGGGTGGCGCAGGGGCAGCCACGAGGGGATGAGCGCCGACAGGCTGATGCGCGGCATGGTCGCGGTCGGCGCCGGCACGCCCAGCGAGCGCCGGTACCCGTCGGGCGCCAGGTGCACCCGGCGCGACAGGTCCGCCAGCGCCTGCCGGTCCGTGATCCGCGCCGGCCGTACGGCGCCCCCGGAGGCGGTCACGTCCCGATCATCTCCAGCAGCAGGCGGTGCAGGCGGCGGTCGTCGGTCAGCTCGGGGTGGAACGCAGTGGCCAGCACGCGGCCCTGGCGAACGGCGATCGGCCGGCCCTCGTCGTCGCGCGCCAGCACCTCCACCTCCGGCCCCGTCTGGGCCAGGACCGGGGCGCGGATGAACACGCCGCGCAGCGGCTCCTCGCCGATGGCGGGGATGCGCAGGTCCGCCTCGTGCGAGTCCAGCTGGCGCCCGTAGGCGTTGCGCTGGACGGTCACGTCCAGGAGCGGAAGCACCGGCTCCTCGCCGTCGGTGGCGCGCCTGGCCATCAGGATCATGCCGGCGCAGGTGCCGAGCATCGGGCGGCCGCCGGCCGCCATGGCCAGGATCGGCTCGCGCAGGCCGTACCGGTCGATCAGGCGGCGCATGGTCGTGGACTCGCCGCCGGGCAGGATCAGGGCGTCCAGGCCCTCCAGGTCCGCGGGCAGCCGCACCAGCACGGGTTCGGCCCCGAGGGCGCGGACGGCGTCGGCGTGCTCGCGGACGGCTCCCTGCAGGGCCAGGATGCCGACCCTGCGACGGGTGTCCGGGGCGGCCGGAGCCTCGCGCGAGGCGCGACCCGGTGTCGGTGCGGTCGCGGGCTGCGTCATGGCGGCGTGGCTACCAGCCGCGGACAGCCAGGCGCTCCTCCGCGGGGATGTCGGAGAGCTCCAGGCCGGCCATCGCCTGGCCGAGGCCGGCGCTGACCTCGGCGAGGATCTCCGGGTTGTCGTAGTGGGTCGTGGCCATGACGATGGCCCGCGCCACCCGCTCGGGCTGCTCGCTCTTGAAGATGCCGGAGCCGACGAAGACCGCCTGCGCCCCGAGCTGCCGCATCAGGCTGGCATCGGCCGGGGTGGCGACGCCGCCGGCGCTGAAATTCGGGACCGGCAGCTCGCCCAGGGCGGCCGTCTGCTTCACCACGTCGAGCGGCGCGCGCAGCTCTTTGGCGGCGGCGAACAGCT
>JAPSGM010000340.1 GCA_031177555.1 Chloroflexota bacterium | reverse complement strand
CGATCGACCAGCCGGAGGTCGACATCGATCCCGGCGCCGTGGTCGAGGGCCGGGCGGTCAGGTTCACCGCCATCGTGGCCGTTCGCCCCGAGGTGTCGCTCGGCGCCTACACCGACTATCCGTTCGGCCTCGAGACGCCGGAGGTGACCGAGGACCAGGTCGAGGGCGTCATCGCCGAGTTGCGCAACGAGCAGGCCACCCTGCGGCCGGTTGACGGGCGCGGCGCCCAGAAGGGCGACGTGGCGGCGGTGAAGTTCGCCGGCACCATCGACGGCGAGCCGTTCGAGGGCGGCAGCGCCGACCGCCTGCCGCTGGTCATCGGGGACGACCGCATGATCCCCGGCTGGGAGGACCAGCTCCTCGGGATCGAGATGGGCGCCGCCAAGGGCTTCGACATCACCTTTCCCGATGACTACCGGGTCGAGGAGCTCCGCGGCAAGCAGGCGCACTTCGAGGTCGAGCTGCTTGACCTGCGCGAGCGCCTGCTCCCCGAGCTGGACGACGAGTTCGCGAAATCCGTCGGCGACGTGGCCTCCGTCGAGGAGCTGCGGACCGAGATCCGCGACGGCCTCCAGAAGCGGGCACAGGCTGAGGCCCGGCACGCCTTCGCCGACCGGATCATCGACTTCGCGGCGTCCAACGCCACCGTCGAGCTGCCCGAGGTGATGATCGCCAACGAGATCGAGATCATGCGCGACGAGCTGGGGAACCGCCTGGCGCAGCAGCGCATCGGCATGGAGCAGTACCTGGCCCTGGCCAAGCAGACCCCGGAGGAGTTGGCCGCCGAGCTGCGCGAGCCCGCTTCCCGGCGGGTCAAGGTGCTCCTCACCCTGTCGGCCATCGCCGAGAAAGAGGGGATCGACGCAAGCGACGAGGACATCCAGGCCGAGATCGACGAGCAGCTGGCGCGCTATGGCAACGACCCGCGACTGGTCGAGTCCCTTTCCTCGCGGCGCGGCCGCAGCTACCTGCGCATGACGATCCGCAACCGTAAACTGGTCGACACGCTCATCGATCTGGCGCTCGGGACCGATGCATCCGCCGGGGAGGCGGCGCCATCGGGCTCCGAGGACGACGCACCCGAGACCCCCGAGTCAGCCCAGGAGTAAGTCGAATGCTGGTCCCCATGGTCATCGAGTCGAGCGCTCGCGGCGAGCGGGCCTTCGACATCTACTCGCGCCTCCTCAAGGAACGGATCATCTTCCTCGGCGACGCCATCGAGGATCACATCGCCAACCTGGTGATCGCGCAGCTCCTGTTCCTGGAGAGCGAGGACCCGGAGAAGGACATCAGCCTGTACATCAACTCGCCGGGCGGCGTGGTGACCAGCGGCCTGGCCATCTACGACACGATGCAGTACCTCAAGGCGCCGGTCAGCACCATCTGCATCGGGCAGGCGGCATCCATGGGCGCGGTGCTGCTGGCCGCGGGCGCCACCGGCAAGCGCTACGCGCTGCCGAACAGCCGGATCATGATCCACCAGGGCTCGGGCGGCTTCCGCGGCAACACCCCGGACGTGGAGATCCAGGTCAAGGAGATGCTGCACCTGACCGAGCGGCTGATCCATATCCTGGCCAAGCACACCGCCCAGGACTACGAGAAGGTCAAGAAGGACTCCGAGCGCGACTACTTCATGAGCGCCGAGGAGGCCAAGGCCTACGGGCTCGTCGATGAGGTCTTCGCCGGCGCCGCCGAGTCGCTGATCAGCCTGGCGCAGGAGGCCGGTGGCAAGGTGCCGACCGCCAAAGCGGCCGCCGAGGGAGACGGGGCGCCGGAGCCGAAGAAGAAGTAGTTCCCGGGCGGTCCCGCGAAGCGCCCCCTCACCGTTGCTCGAGATCCAGCAGCCAGCGCTTGGCCCACGTCCCGGAGCCCCAGCCGCCGATCGAGCCGTCGGCGTGGATGACCCGGTGGCACGGCACCACCGGCGAGCAGGGACAGCGGGCCATGGAGCTGCCGACGGCCCGGGCCGCGCCCGGATGCCCGGCCATCAGCGCCACCTCCCCGTACGAGGCGGTCCGGCCGTAGGGAATCGAGCGCGCGGCCTTCCAGACATCGGCGTCGAACGAGGTCGCGCCGGCCAGGTCGAGCGGCAGCGTGAAGGCGCGCAGCGTGCCGGCAGGGGCGGTGCTCGATCCGGATGCGGCGGCCGGCGCCGTCGAGGAGCTGAGCGCCT
>JAPSGM010000339.1 GCA_031177555.1 Chloroflexota bacterium | reverse complement strand
GGCGCCCTCCCACAGCCCCAGCGGGTCGCGCGTCTCACCGGCGGCCAGGGTGACCACCACCCAGTCGACCCCATACGCGCGCACCACGCGGCCGACGGTCTGGAACGGGTCGAAGGGCGGCGCCACGCCCTCCATCGGCACCTCGGCGTGCAGCGCTGCTGGGTCGTAGGCCATCACCCGGTCGCCTGGCTCGGCGTTGGCGCGCAGGAACTGCGCGGCAGCGGCCAGCCGCTCGTGCGCAACGGACCACTGGGCCAGGAGCACGCCCGAGCCGATGATCGACAGGGCGCTCGCGCCCACCAGCCCCGCCACCAGCAGGAACCGATGCGCCTCCGGCCGCCGCAGGAACGGCCACCATCGGCCGGCCGCAGTGGCGAAGCCCGGCAGCGACGCGACCGCCAGCGGCAGGGCGAACGGCAGCCAGGCGGCGGCCGAGTGGTAGAAGGCGCCCCTCGGCGCGTGGAAGGTGAAGACCAGGCCCATGGCCGCGAACACGACCACGAAGTAGGCGACGAAGGGCGCCAGTTCCGGCCTGCGACGCTCCGCCCACAGGCCGTACGCGAAGGGCAGGACGAAGATGCCGCCCAGCAGGACGGTCACCCGGCCGGCCAGCTCCACCCACGTGGCCAGGCGCGCGCCGACGATGTTCGCCGGTCCCCACGCCAGGTACTCGGCCGGCGACGGGTCCGCGGCGATGGAGAACTGCTGGTTGTAGGTCGTGATCCACAGCGTATGGCCGCCGGCGGAGGGAAACGCCGCGCCCAGCTCGGCCAGGTTGCGCAGCCACCACGGCGTCATGAGCAGCGCGAAGGCGGCGACCGCGCCCAGCACCCAGGCGACGGAGATGCGCGGGCGGCTCACCCACCAGGCGACGAGCGGCGCCCCCAACAGCAGCAGGCCGTCCACCCGGGCCAGCTCGGCCACGCCGGCGCAGGCGCCGGCCGCCACGAGCCACCAGCGGGCGTGCTGGGGCGCAGCGGCGCGCACCGCGCGGATCGAGCACCACACCGCCGCCGCCCCCGCGACGCCGAAGACGGCGATGTTGTTGACCTGCGGGTAATACATAAGGAAAGGGCCGGCCAGGATGGCGAGCAGTGCGGCCGCCACGGCCACTCCCCGGGATGGCCAGACCTCCCTGGAGACGAGGTAGGTGGCGGGCACCAGGGCCGTGGACAGCAGCACGAACGGCAGCTGCGCGGCGCGCCACGTGCCGAGGACCGGCTCGAAGGCCCAGATGCCCGCCGCCGCCACCATCGAGGTCAGCGGCATCCAGTGCCCGTGCGACGGGACTGGCAGGACCGGGTCGGCCGGCAGCCTGCCCCCGACCTCCAGGAAGCTCCACAGCACCGGGGTGGTGAACCCGGCGCCATCGGCCAGGCGGTCGCCGGTCAGGAGGTAGTAGGCCGGATCGGTGTAGGGCGGGTGGTCGACCAGCCAGGCGGCCGCCACCCGGGCCACCAGTGCCAGGGCAGTCAGCCAGACGAGGTCTCGCTTCACCGGCGGACCCAGATGACGGCGGTGGAGTCCTCGTAGGCCCGCTCCCACAGCGGCGAGCCGTCGAACCAGCCGGCCAGGTCCCAGTCGGGCGGGATGACGGCGTGGTCGATCCGGTAGCGGTCGAAGACCTCCTGCGGGTCGCCCTGAACCCCGATCACGCCGACATACATCTGCAGCAGCTCGTCGCCGTACACATCGGCCCGCCCGTCCATGAAGATCGGCTCCTCCGGCCGATGCTGCCCGATGTAGCCGCCCCACTCGTACCGGTTGAACATGCGCTCACCTGGGTCGTGCTCGTCCATCCACCGCACGGCATCGGCCGGCAACCCTTCGGCGATCTCCCGCTCCGCCGTGGCCGGATTGACCCGCGCAAAGGCCACGCCCAGCCCGATGGCCAACAGCAGCCCGATGAGCACCCGGTTGAAGGTGCCCAGGGCGCCGGTGCGCGGCCGTGCCAGCCGTTCGAGCATCGGCGAGGCGCGCCGGCCCAGCGGCGTGGCGCCGATGACGGGCGAGAGGACGACGGCCGTTACCGCGGCACCGATGGGCCCCACGATTAGCAGGAAGCGGATGGCCTGCCAGGCCATGACCGTCAGCCCGACCAGGATCAGGGCATCGGCGGTGCGGAGACGATTGCGCCCCAGGACCAGTGCCGGGAGCACCGCCACCAGGACGAATC
>JAPSGM010000146.1 GCA_031177555.1 Chloroflexota bacterium | reverse complement strand
GCGCCGCCTGGTACTTCACCCGCCGCTCCGGATCGCTGCCCGGGCGGATGCAGAGCCTGATCGAGCTGCCGATCGATTGGATGGCGTCCATCCTCTCCACCTCCTCGACCCGCTGGCGCGGCTACGCGGCGCTGATCATCGGCTTCTTCCTGATGATCCTGGTCGCGAACTGGATCGGCCTGCTGCCCGGCGTGGGGACGATCGGGTTGCTGCACCACGAGGAGGGCCACACCACCCTGGTCCCGTTCATCCGCCCAGCCTCCGCCGACCTGAACTTCACGCTCGGCCTCGCCATCGTGGCCTTCGTGGTCTTCGTGTGGTGGGGTGTTCGCATCAACGGCGTGGGCGGCTACCTGAAGGAGCTGGTCGGCGAGCCGCGCTACATGGCGCCGCTCATGTTCCCGATCCACCTCATCAGCGAGCTCAGCCGGCTGATCAGCCTGTCGATGCGGCTCTTCGGCAACGTGTTCGCCGGCGAGGTGCTGCTGGCGACCATGATCGCGCTCGCGCCGGTGCTCGTGCCGGCGGCGTTCCTCGGCCTGGAGGCCGTGTTCGGGTTCGTGCAGGCGCTCGTGTTCAGCCTGCTGGCCATGACCTACATCACGCTCTCCATTGCCGAGCACCACGCCGGCGGCCACGAGGACGAGGGCGAGCACGAGGAGCATTCAAACGTCGAGCGGCATCCCACCGATGCCGCATCGGTCCAGGCCTAGCCTGCCAACCGCAGGCCCAAGTAGGAGGAATCACTCGAAGTGGAAGGCAACATTGCGGCCGGTCTCGCCATCGGCCTTGGCGCCATCGGCCCGGGCATCGGCCTGGGCATCGCGGTGAGCAAGGCCATGGAGGCCCTTGGGCGCAACCCGGATGCGTCGGGAGCGATCTTCGTCCCGTACATCCTGGGCATCGCGCTGACCGAGGCGATCGGCATCTACGCCCTGGTCATCGGCCTGCTGCTGATCTTCGTGGCGTAGGGAGGCCGACGTGGCCGAGTTCTTCGACGCATTCGGCGTCGACGTCTGGAAGCTGGCCTTCCAGGTCGTCAACTTCCTGCTGCTGCTGTGGCTGCTGAACCGCTTCCTGTTCAAGCCGGTGCTGGCCAGGCTCGACGATCGGCGCGAGCGGATCGCGAAGGGGCTGGAGGATGCCGAGGCGGCGGCGCGTGACCGCGAGCTGGCGCGGGCCGAGCGCGAGGCGGCCGTGGCCGAGGCGCGCCGCGAGGCGCAGGCCATGATCGCGCGGGCGAACAAGATCGCCGAGGACTCGCGGACCGAGATCGTGGCGCAGGCACGCGAGGAGGCCGAGAAGGTCAGCGCCCGCGCGCGCGACGAGATCAACGCCGAGAAGGAGAAGGCGATGGCCGAGCTGCGCGCCACCGTGGCCGACCTGGCCCTGGAGGCCGCCGGCAAGCTGGTCCGCACCGAGATGGACGGTGGCACCCAGCGACGCCTGGTCGAGGACTTCCTCAGGGAGGTCACCCCCGACACCTCGCGAAAGGCGCGCAGCTAGCCGATGGCACGGCGCGAGACGGCGGCCCGGCGCTACGCGGAGGCGGCCTTCGACATCGGCCGCAGCGACGGCACGCTGGACCCCTGGGAGCGCGACCTGTCCCGCCTGGCCGCCCTGCTGGAGAGTGCGGAGCTGCGCCGCTTCCTGGAGCATCCCGCCGTCCCCTTCGCACGCAAGGAGTCGGTGCTGCAGCAGGTCGCCGGTGGCGACGTGAGCCGCGAGGCGCTGGCCCTGGTGCTGCTGATGGTGCGGCGCGGACGGCCCGGGGCCATCGGCCGCATGATCGAGCACTTCGGCGAGTTGCTGCGCCGCGAGCGGGGCATTCAGCTGGCCGAGGTCCGCAGCGCCCTGCCGCTGGACGAGGGCCAGCGCCGGGCGGTGGAGGAGCGCCTGGCCGCGATCACCGGCGACAGGATCGAGATGAGGGAGATGGTCGACGAGGACCTGATCGGCGGGATCGCCGTCCGGATCGGCGACACGCTCTACGACGCAAGCGTTCGCAGCCGCCTGGAGCGGCTGCGGGCCCGCATGACCGCGGTCTGAGAAGCGGTCCGAGAAGAGGAACACATGGCGATTCGATCCGACGAGATCACCTCGATCATCCGTAACGAGATCAAGGGCTTCGACGAGGGGGCCGATGTCTCCGGCGTCGGCACCATCGTGGAGGTGGGCGACGGCATCGCCCAGATCTACGGCCTGTCGGGGGCGCTGGCCTCCGAGCTGCTGGAGTTCCCCGGCGGCGTGATGGGGATGGCCTTCAACCTCGAGGAGGAAACGGTCGGCGCCCTGATCCTGGGCGACTACACCGGCCTGAGCGAGGGCGACCAGGTCAAGACCACCGGCCGGGTGGTGGAGGTGCCGGTTGGCGACGCGCTGATCGGCCGCGTCGTGAACCCGCTCGGCGAGCCGATCGACGGCAAGGGACCGATCGACACGAGGAAGTCCCGGCCGGTGGAGCGGATCGCTCCCGGCGTCATCGTGCGCCAGCCGGTGGACACGCCGGTGCAGACCGGCATCAAGGCCATCGACGCCATGATCCCCATCGGCCGCGGGCAGCGCGAGCTGATCATCGGCGACCGGCAGACCGGCAAGACGGCCATCGCCATCGACACGATCATCAACCAGAAGGGCCAGGACCTGGCCTGCATCTACGTCGCCATCGGCCAGAAGCAGTCGACTGTGGCCCAGGTGGTGGCCCAGCTGGAGGAGCGCGGCGCGATGGAGCACACCATCGTGGTCGCCGCCTCCGCATCCGACCCCGCGCCGCTCCAGTTCCTGGCGCCGTATGCCGGCGTGGCCATGGGGGAGGAGTTCCTGGACACCGGCCGTGACGCGCTGTGCGTCTACGACGACCTCTCCAAGCACGCCTGGGCCTACCGCCAGGTGTCGCTGCTCATGCGCCGGCCGCCCGGTCGCGAGGCATATCCGGGCGACATCTTCTACGCCCACTCGCGCCTGCTGGAGCGCGCCGCGCGGCTGAACGCCGACAGCGGCGGCGGGTCGCTGACGGCGCTGCCCATCATCGAGACGCAGGCAGGCGACGTGTCCGCCTACATCCCGACCAACGTCATCAGCATCACCGACGGGCAGATCTTCCTGCAGACCGACCTGTTCAACCAGGGGCAGCGTCCCGCGGTGAACGCCGGCATCAGCGTGTCGCGGGTGGGCGGCAACGCCCAGATCAAGGCCATGCGCCAGGTCGCCGGGAAGCTGCGCCTGGACCTGGCCCAGTACCGCGAGCTGGCCGCCTTCGCGCAGTTCGCCTCCGACCTGGACAAGGCCACCCGCGACCAGCTGACCCGCGGCGAGAAGCTCACCTATACGCTGCGCCAGCCGCAGTTCGCCCCGGTCCCCGTCGAGAAGCAGGTTGCCATCCTGTGGGCGGCCACAAATGGCTATCTGGACGACGTTGAGTCGGCACGCGTCGCCGAGTTCGAGACCAGCTTCTACCGCTTCCTGGAATCGACCCACGAGGGCCTGCTGCCGGCGATCGCCGAGAAGAAGGCGCTTGACGACGACCTGACCGCCGAGCTGGAGAAGGCCGTCCGCGAGTTCCGCCGCCAGTCCGGCTTCGGCAAGGCCGATGAGCCTGCCGCGGCCGCGGAGGCTCCGCCCGCGGCCGATGAGGGCGCCGAGACCGATGAGGGCGCCGAGACCGATGAGGGCGCCGAGACCGATGAGGAGGCGTCCGCCCAGGCCGCCGCCGCTTCCGAGGAGCGGTCCTGATCGCGATGTGCTGCGAGGATTGCACCGAAGGCCGCGCTCGGGTGCGGCCTACGCGTTCTGATGCGACCCCTCGCGCGCGAGTCGCCCCTCCCCGCGCTGCTCGCGCGCACGGGCTCGCGTTTCAGCGCGACGACGCAGCACAAGGCCACGCTCCGGTGCGCTTCTCGCGCCTTGCTGCGAGTGGAGCGCGCTAGATGCCGAGCCTGAAGGAGATCCGCGGCCGCATCGGATCGGTCCGCAACATCGCCCAGATCACCCGGGCGATGGAGATGATGTCCGCCTCGCGCATGAAGCGCGCGCAGGACGCCATCCTGGCCGCGCGCCCCTACGCCGAGGAGCTGCACGCCGCGCTGGTCCGGGTGGCGTCGGCCGTCGGTGAGGAGGTCGATCCGCTGCTGGCGCTGCGTCCTATCCGGCGCATCGGGCTGATCGTCATGACCTCCGACCGCGGCCTGGCCGGGGCGCTGGACTCGAACACGGTGCGGGCCGCGCTGCGCTACATCAGCGAGCACGAGCCGGCGGAGGGGAGCAGCGAGCCGGTGCAGGTGACGGCCGTGACCATCGGGCGCAAGGGCCGCGACCAGCTGCGGCGGGCCGGCGTGCCGATCGCCGCGCACTTCCAGCGCTTTGGCGACCGCCCCGGCTTCGCCGACGTGACGCCGGTGGCGCGGCTGGTGGTCGAGGACTTTCTGGAGGGCACCTACGACGAGATCAGCGTCGTGTACCCGGCCTTCATCTCGACGCTGTCACAGCACCCCGACGTGCTGACCATCCTGCCGGTGCGGCAGCCGGAGGACCAGAGCGCCGAGGAGGCGGTGCGCAACGACGAGTACCTGTTCGAGCCCTCAGCCGAGGCGGTGCTCAGCCGGCTGCTGCCGCACTACGTCGCCATCGACCTGTATCGGGCCGTGCTGGAGGCCAACGCCTCGGAGCAGTCGGCCCGCATGATCGCCATGCGCAACGCGACCGACAACGCCAACGAGCTGATCGACGACCTGACGCTCGTCTACAACAAGACCCGGCAGGCAACCATCACCCGCGAGATGATCGAGATCGCCTCCGGGGCCGAAGCCCTGGGCGGCTAGGAGGAGAAGCACACACCGATGGCCACCGGAAAGGTGATCCAGATCACGGGCCCCGTGATCGACGTCGAGTTCCCGCCGGGCGATCTGCCCGACATCTACAACGCGCTGGAGATCCAGCGGCCGCCGCAGGCCCGGCGTTCGGCGGGCGACGGGGCCGGCGGAGACGGCAAGAGCGCCGACTCCGGCACCCTCGTCGTGGAGGTTCAGCAGCACCTCGGCAACAACTGGGTGCGGACCGTCGCCATGTCCACCACCGACGGCCTGTCACGCGGCCTGGACGCGGTCGACACCGGCTCGCCGATCACCGTGCCGGTGGGCGAGGTGACGCTTGGCCGTGTCTTCGACGTGCTTGGCCACCCCATCGATGGCAAGGGGGCGGTCAAGTCGAAGGAAATGCTCCCCATCCACCGCGACGCGCCGGCGTTCGACCAGATGGAGACCGAGGCGCAGGTCTTCGAAACCGGCATCAAGGTCATCGATCTCATCGCGCCGTTCAAGCGCGGCGGCAAGGTCGGCGTCTTCGGCGGCGCCGGCGTGGGCAAGACCGTCATCATCCAGGAGCTGATCCGCAACATCGCCCAGGAGCACGGCGGCTACTCCGTGTTTG
>JAPSGM010000145.1 GCA_031177555.1 Chloroflexota bacterium | reverse complement strand
TGGATGTCGACGGGTCGCTGGACGCCATCGCGCTCAACGACCTGGTCAACGAGCTGCGCAACGCCGGCGCCGAGGCGATCGCCGTCGATGACGTGCGCATCACCCATCGCTCGGTGGCGGTCCAGGGGCCGCGCAGCCTGGTCATCGACGGGGTGGAGATCGGGCGAGCCTTCACGATCTCCGCCATCGGCTCGCCGGACGGCCTGCTGACGGCCATGGCGCGGCCCGGCGGCATCATCGCCCAGCTCCAGCAGTTCATCCGCGCCACCATCGTGGCGCGCGAGGCCGAGTCGATCCGCCTGCCGGCCAGCGGACTGGACCTGGCTCCGGTCGTGGCCCGGCCGGCCCCTGGGTGAGGGCTCCTTGACCCGCTCGCGCGGCAGGCCGTAGAGTGGCCGCCGATCCGCCGACCCCCGAGTCCATCGGCCCGGGATCTTCCGGCCGCCCGGTGGCGACGGCGGCGAACGCCGTCCCCGGACCGAGAGTGCCATGAACGAGCTGATCGACCTCGCCCTGGATGCCGCCGATCAGGCGGGCGCGTCGTACGCGGACGTCCGTATCTCCGAGCGCGAGACGGAGAGCCTCACGGTCAAGAACGGGGCGCTCCAGGCGGCCGACTCGAACCGTTCGGCGGGGTTCGGCGTGCGCGTCCTGGTCGACGGCGCCTGGGGCTTCGCCGCCTCGTCGCTGTTGGAACCGGGCGAGGTGACGCGCGCGACCCGTGAGGCGCTCGCCATCGCGCGCGCCAGTGGCCTGGCTCGCCGCGACCCGGTGGCGCTGGACGACACGCCGCCGGTCACGGCCAGCTACCGCACGCCGGTCGAGGAGGACCCCTTCGCCGTCTCGCTGGACGAGAAGCTCGCGATCCTGATGGACGCCGATGCGGCCATGGGCGCCGTACCCGGCGTCTCCGTGCGCGAGGGCACGGTCGAGGCCGCGCGGGAGCGCAAGACGTTCGCCTCCAGCGCCGGCGCGCGCATCGAGCAGGAGCTCACCGAGTCCGGGGCCGGCATCGAGGCCACGGCGGTCAATGCCAGCGAGGCGCAGGTGCGCAGCTACCCCAACTCGGCCGGCGGCCAGCACGTCACCGGCGGCTTCGAGGCGGTGCGCGCCATGCGCCTGCCAGCCCACGCCCAGCGAATCGCGGAGGAGGCCGTTCAGCTCCTCGACGCCGAGGCCTGCCCGTCGGGCCAGATGACGATCGTGATCGACTCCTCGCAGCTGGCCCTGCAGGTCCACGAGTCGTGCGGCCATCCCATCGAGCTGGACCGCGTCCTCGGGATGGAGGCGAGCTTCGCCGGCACCTCGTTCCTGACCCTCGACAAGCTCGGCAGGCTCCAGTACGGCAGCCCCATCGTGGGCATCGACGCCGATGCCACCGCCCCCGGCGGCCTCGGCACGTTCGGCTTCGACGACGAGGGCGTTCCCGCCCAGAACGTCCCGATCGTCTCGAACGGCGTGTTCGTGGGCTACCTCACCAGCCGTGAGACGGCGCCGATCGTCGGCCGCAGCAGCATGGGCAGCGCCAGGGCGTCGGGCTGGAACGTGATTCCGCTGATCCGGATGACGAACGTCAACCTGCGCCCCGGCGAGGCCGGCACGCTGGACGACCTGATCGCCGATACCAGCGACGGGCTGTTCCTGTCGACGAACCGATCGTGGAGCATCGACGACCGCCGCCTGAACTTCCAGTTCGGCACACAGGTCGGCTGGCGCATCCGCCACGGCCGCCTGGCGGAGATGATCCGCAACCCGACCTACACCGGCATCACGCCGGAGTTCTGGGGCAGCTGCGACGCGATCTGCGGCCCCGACGAGTGGCACCTGTGGGGGATCCCCAATTGCGGCAAGGGCGAGCCGATGCAGACCCATCGCGTCGGCCACGGGGCCGCGCCCGCCCGCTTCCGCAACGTGCGCGTCGGGGTCGGTCGCTGGTGAGCCCGCTCGGTGGCGCGCGCGCCGAGCCGGAGGACGTCATGGAGTCGGCGCTCGCCCAGCTTCCCGTGGACGGCGAGGCGCTGTACCTGGGCCGCGACGCGGCGTTGACCCGCTTCGCCGGCTCGCGCATCCACCAGAACGTCTCGGAGCACGACGCCACGCTGCGGGTGCGTGCCGTGGACGGCGACCGCTCCGGCGTGGCCAGCACCAACCGCCTCGATGCGGAGGGCATCGCCGAGGTCGTGGCCCGCGCCGCCGACATCTGCCGCCGCGCGGCGCCAAACCCGCAGCCCACGCCGTTGTCCGCCGGGGACGCGGGCGGGGTGAGCTCGGAGGTGGGCTTCGTGGCCGCCACGGCGGCCACCGATCCAGAGCGGCGCGCGGAGGGCGCGCGGGCGGTGATCGCCGCCGCCGATGCCGCCCGCCTCGAGGCGTCGGGCGCCTTCTCGACGGAGGCGGTGATCATGGCCGTGGCCAACTCGAACGGCCTGCGCTCGCGCCACGTCTTCACGCAGGCCAAGCTGCTGACGGTCATGACCGGGGAGGACCGGGCATCGGGCTACGCGCAGGCGACCTCGCCGGACGTCGGCGAGATCGATGCCCCCGGCCTCGGCGCCGAGGCGGCGGACAAGGCCCAGCGATCGGTCGGCGCCGGGGATCTGGAGCCCGGCGAGTACGACGTCATCCTGGAGGAGTACGCCGTCCAGACCATCCTGGAATACCTGTCCCTGGGCGGGTTCTCGGCGCTCGCCGTCGAGGAGGGCCGCTCCTTCATGGAGCTGGGCCGCCAGGTGATGGGCCCGAACGTCTCGATCTGGGATGACGGCAACGATCCCACCGGGCTGCCCAGCGCCACCGACTTCGAGGGCGTGGCCAAGCGCCGCGTCGAGCTGGTCACCGACGGCGTCGCCACCGGCGTGGTCCACGACACCGCGACCGCGCGGCGGGCCGGCGTGGCGTCGACCGGCCACGGCCTGCCGGCGCCGAACACGTTCGGTCCGCTGGCCTGGAACCTGTTCATGGCGCCGGGCTCCAGCTCCAAGGACGCGATGCTGGGCTCCATCGACCGCGGCGTGTGGGTGACGCGGTTCCACTACGTCAACATCGTCCATCCACGGCGGGCCGTCCTGACCGGCATGACCAAGGACGGCACCTTCCTGATCGAGGGCGGTCGCATCGTCCGGCCCGTGCGCAACCTGCGATTCACCGAGGCGATACCCGAGGCGTTCACCCGCATCGAGGCGATCAGCAGCGGTACGCGCCTGCTGGCGGCGGAGTACACCGGCATCAACGCCCGCGTTCCGGCCCTGCGCATCGGCCGCTTCTCCTTCACCGGCGCCACCGCCGCGGAGTCGGATGGGTGACCGTGGCCGCGGTTGAGCTGCGCATCGGCGACGTGCTGCGCCTGCGCAAGGAGCACCCCTGCGGCAGCCGGGAATGGCGTGTGGTGCGGCTCGGCGCGGACATCGGGCTGGTGTGCGGAGGATGCGGGCACCGGATCCTGATGGATCGCCTGGACGTGGAGCGCCGGTTCACCGGCTACGTCGAGCGCGGCCCCCAGACGGAGGCTCCCGCGTGAGCCACGGCGAGCTGCCGCCGGACCTGGCAGCGCAGGGCCTCGCGGGCGCCGGGAACGTCTTCCGCAACCGCGCCTTCGTGCTGCTCTGGGCGGCGCAGACCCTGAGCCAGCTCGCCTCGAACATGGTCCTGGCGGCGTTGATGGCCACCGTCTACGCGGCGACCGGCTCGAACACGGCGATCGCCGTTCTCATCCTCAGCTTCTTGGTCCCGGCGGTCGTGTTCAGCGCCATGGCCGGCGTGCTGGTGGAGCGCAGCGACGCGCGCCTGATCATGCTCGCCACCAACGTCCTGCGCGCGGTGGGCGTCATCGGCTTCATCTTCGTCGGCCCGCACGTCGCGTTGATCCTGCTCATCAACCTGTTCGTTGCCACCATGACCGCGGTCTTCGCGCCGGCCGAGCTGACCGCCATCCCACGCATCGTCGAGCGGCGGCATCTCATGGCCGCCAACTCGGTCTTCGTGCTGACCATCAACGCCACCTTCGCCATTGGATTCGGCTTCCTGGGCCCGCTGCTGCTGACCACCGCAGGGGCCGACACCGTGTTCGTGGTAGTGGCGGTGATGTTCGGCCTGGCGGCGGCCGCCATCGTGCCGTTGCCCGCCGTGGTGCCGGTCACCGACCACATCGCCCCGAGCGACGCCAGCCGAGCGCTGACGGCCGTGTTCGACCAGGTCCGCGAGGGGATCACCTTCGTGCGCCAGAACAAGCGGATCGCCTGGTCGCTGGCGTATCTGGGCATCGCCGCCAGCCTGATTGGGGTGATGGGCGCCATCGGTCCGGGGTTCGCCACCGACATCCTCCTGCTGTCGGAGCGGGACTTCTTCTTCGTGATGGGCCCGGCCGGCCTGGGAGCGGTGATGGGCATCCTTTTCCTGAACGCGTACGGGAAGGGCATCCCGCGCCGTCTGACCATCGATGTCGGCCTGGTGGCCATGGGCGTGACGCTCATCGCCCTGGCGGTGGTCAAGCCGGTCGTCGCCTTCCTGGCGCCGGCGGTGGGGCCGATCGAGGACACGCTGCCGGAGGCCCTCACGCCGATCGTGTCGCTGATCGCGGTGGTGGTGGTCATCGCGGTCACCGCCGGGGTGGAGTACGCCTTCGTCGCCATCCCGTCGCAGACTGCGCTCCAGGAGGAGCTGCCGGTCGGCGTGCGCGGACGGATCTTCGGCATCCTCAACACGCTGCTCAGCGTCGCCTCGTTCCTGCCGGTCCTGGCCGCCCCTGCCGTGGCCGACCTGCTGAACATCGTCTTCCCCGGCGCCGGGATCCCGGTGGTCATGGCCGGCCTGGGCGTGGTCACGCTGTGGGCCGGCGTGGCGTCGTGGCGGCACAACGCCCGTGCCGGGCTGCACGACGTCATCTCCATCCCGCCTGATGAGCCCCCGATTGGTTCCGCCGGCGAGCCCGGGGCCGATGCGCAGTAGGCTCCTCGCCGCCGGCGTGCTGGCGCTCTCCGGCGCGATGGCCTGGCTGGCCGTCGTCAACGTCGTGGCCGCGCGCGCCCTCCAGGCGCTGATCCTGACCTCCATCGGCTACGTCAGCTACCTGGCCTGGCGTGGGTGGCGGACGATCCGGGACGCGCGGGCCGGCGCGCGGGCCGGCGCGTGGCCGTCCGCAGGCCGCCTGCCGTGGATCACCGTGGTGGTGCCGGCCCGTGACGAGGAGGCGGTCATCGCCGACGTCGTGTCCGACGTCCTTGCGCAGGACTACGCCGATGATCGCGGGCCGCGATTCGACCTGCTGGTGATCGACGACGGCTCGGCCGATGGCACCGCCCTGGCCGCCCGCGCGGCAGCCGAGGTCGCCGGCGCCGGGGACCGGTTCCGCGTGATTCGGCGCGAGCCCGGCGCCGGCCCGCGGACCAAGGGAGCCGCCCTGGCCCACGCCAGCGGGCTCGTGCGTGGC
>JAPSGM010000144.1 GCA_031177555.1 Chloroflexota bacterium | reverse complement strand
TGGACAGAACCGGAAGTCAGGGGCGACGGCGATCCGGCAGTCGGGGCATGTGCGTGCGTCCGGCATCATCGGTCGGCCCGGGACGGGTTATTCCCCTTCCGCTACCTCCTCCGTCTCCCATTCCTCCTCCCCCGCCCCTTCCGCGTCCTTCGGCTTCTCCTCTTCCTTGGCGATGGTGATCCCGACGGTGTCCGGGTTTGTCGAGGCGACCACGAACGCATGCATCACCAGCCGATTGAGCGTCTTCTCGTGATTCACGACCATCGTCGAAATGTGTGGGGTCTCGTCCTCGTTGACGATGCCCGCCTTGCGCAACGCGGTCAGCGGGTCGTGGATCAGCTCCTCGGCCTCGCCGGCTTCGTCAAGCGGCATCTTCGTGCTTGGGAAGGCGCGGTACCAGAGGCGGAACGCCGGACGCATGGTGGCCGGCGTCCGATCCTCCCACTCGCTGGGGACGCCCCTCTCCTTGTACAGCGCCAGTAGCTCCTCGTCGTTGTGCTCCATCTGCGGTGCCTCTCCTCTCCGATGAGGGCTGATCATACGGGCCGCACAACCCGGTGCATAGGTACGACGAAGGGCGGCGAGATGACTCTCGCCGCCAGACCGGCCCTGCGCGTCCTATGCCGATGCGATTCGTACCGCGAAATCGGCCAGGCTCTTGGCCAGCTTGTCGGCGCTGGCCTTGACCTCCCTCTTCATCTGCGTGGCGGCGTCGCGCAGCTCCGCGTCCTTGCGATCGCGCGCGATCTTCACCACGGCATCGGCGCTGTCCTGCTGCTTGCGCTTGAGGTTGAGCAGCACGGCGTGGGCCTCGTAGGCCTCGCTTGCCTCGGTGCCCGCCTTCCGGGATGTCTCGCCGGCCAGGTTGCCGAGCGCCTCGGCCACCTCCTCGCGCTTTCCGCTGGCGCCGAAGGGCTTGCCGAACTTCTGCAGCTTGGCAAGGTGACGCTCGTCGACCTTCAGGTCGGCCTTGAGCTGGCGCTTGACCTCACCAACCGGATGCGAGGCACTCAGGGCCCGTCCCGACTCGATGATCGAGTGCTGGATGGCGATCGCCTCGTCGAACTCGTGCTTGATGAACTCGGTGCCTGACGGCATGGGCTCGTCTCCTTCTCAGGAAGCCTGGATCTGACGTTTCGACGGGGGCCGAGACGCACGCCGTGTGCCATCACCCGCTGTAGGGCACCGCCGCCCCGGCAGGGCGGGGCTTCACCAGGTCAGACCCATTTCCGCCATCGGCTGAAGGCCAGGATTCCCGTCGCCAGCGCCACCATGCCGGCGACGACGAACCAGAGGTTCATCGGCTCCTCGAAGAAGGCGACCTTGGAAAATCATGCCTATCACCGCGCCGACCACCACGTTCGTCCGCTCCGCGTTGCGCCGCGCGTGCCGCCACTCAGATGTGCCCGAGCCTCTCGCAGACCGGGCCGGTGGCCGAGACGTGGCCGGGCGCCAACCGCCCGGCCACCCTCAGACCGTCAATCGGGTGCGTCGGCTATCACCCGCTGACGGTGACATTGCCGGCAACCACCGGATGGGTACGGGCGTTCTCATCCGGCCATGGCTGCTCGGCGCAGTACTGCTCCGAGGTATCGATCCCGGCCGATCCTTCGAAGCCCATGAACGTGGATCGGTCGTCGGCGGCCGATGATGCCGGACCGGTGTCCAGCACTCGGAACCAGGCGTCGTCGCCGGGAAGCTCGACGACATCGGGGTGCGTGGATTGGACCCTGGTGAGGACGCCGCCGATCCAGGCGCGTCCGTTGGCAGCGTCCACGGACAGGCAGGTCACCGCGCCCCAGTAGTCGATCTGGTGGCCGTCGAACTCGAACGAGTGGTGGAAGGATCCGGTCGTTCGGCCGCTCGGCTGTCGGACGGCGCTGAACGAGAAGGTCAGGTCGATCTCGTCGGCGAACAGCACGTGGCCGCCGCCGGTCGCGGACGGACCGCTCGCCGATGCCACCGAGACGGATGCCGTCAGTGCCAGCGTCAGGCCGAGAGCGACGGGCGCGCGAACGTGGTGCGGGATGCGCATCGCAAGGTTCCTCTGTGGCGTGTCGAGCCACGATCCCTGCGGGAAGCGCGCGGGTCTTGGACGAAGCGCGCCGGATTGTCCGCGCGTGACCTGAACGTCAACACCGTGGCGGCGCTACTAGAGGTATGACGGTGCCCGGTTCGACGCTTCCCGGCACGCCGGTCAGCCTGGGCGCGGAGCGCGCTCGCCAGCTCCTGGTGCCCGGCTTCGCCATTGCCGACCTGGGCTTTCCGGCTGGCCTGACGCTCGGACCCCACGACCACCAACGTCCCACCATCGCGGTGGTCATGTCGGGTGGATTCGACGGCTGGTGGAACGGCCGCGAGGCGCCATGTGGCCCCGGTACGCTGCTCGTCGAACCGGCGGGCGAACGCCATGCCAACCGGTTCGGCAGCCGATCGGGCACGCGGGTGATCATCATCCAGCCCCAGACGGAAGGGCCGATGCCGGAGCGGGCCGGTCCACGTCGCCGACCCGCCGCGCTGCCCCTGGCGTGGCGAGTGGGCGAGGAGCTGTGCAACCCCGACACCGTCACGCCGATGGCGCTGGAAGGACTAGCACTCGAGCTCAGCGCGCTCGCGGCTCGCGAGCCTCGCCGCTCGACCGTCGGGACCCGACACCTGAACGCCGCCGCGCTGATCGAGGAGCGGTACGCGCAGCCCATCACGCTGTCCGGTCTCGCTGCGGAGCTGGGCGTGAGTGGGGCCTATCTTGCCCGCGAGTTCCGCGGGCACCACGGCCGCTCGGTGGGGATGTTCGTGCGTGAGGTGCGCGTGCGGCGGGCGGCCGAGCGCCTGGCGCGCGGGAAAGAGTCGCTCGCCGAGATCGCCCTGGCGGTGGGATTCGCCGACCAGAGCCATCTCAACCGGTGGTTCGTCCGGCACATGGGCGTCACGCCCGGGCGCTACCGGATGGCCGTGCGCGGTGGGCCATCGAGTCACGTCCCCTGAGGCGGTGGGCGCGACCGGGGAGACCACCCTTCAGTGCTTCGGGCCCTTGAGTGCGGTTCGCGCGCGGGCGGCATGCCAGGCGGCGCCCATCGCCTCGAAGCGTGCGGCAGCGTCGGAGAGGAGGTCGTCATCCTGGCGGGCCAGCCCGAGGACCTTGACCGCCATGGCCGCCACGTAGCCGTGCGGCCGCACCCAGCGGGAAGCCTCCGCCTCGACGCGTTCCCAATCGCCAAGGGCGGCCAGGGCATCCAGCCACACGGCAACGAGGTCCCAGGCGCCCAGGGTCAGCTCCTGCTGTGGCACTGAGTCCACCGCCGTTCGCAACCGCGTGAGATCGCCGCGCGCCAACGCCAGCCCGATCCAGCGGGATGCCTGGAAGTCCTCGTATCCGACCATGCCGATACCCGTCGCGCTCGCCTCCAGGCGGTCGGCGGCAGCCGTGTCGCGGCCGTACGCCATGGCCTGGGCCGCCAGGAGCAGCACTCCGACGTTGAAGATGCACGGCGTCTCCAGGTTCATCTCGATCCACTTCTCGGCGCGGTTCGTAGCGGCCCGAATGGCCTCCCATTCCCCGGCCGCGGCGTCGAGACGCATGCTCAATCCGAGCCCGTGTACGCGGTGGTGCGGCGTCAGGCCAGCGACCGTCTCCTCGAGCCTCGCCGCGGTCGCCCGCGCCTCCGCAAAGCGCCCGAGGTTCGCGGCCAGGTCGGCGTGGTTCATCAGCGCATCGGCGAGATGGTCGGGATCGGTGATGCCGTCCAGCAGGTCGGCCCGCTGCTCGGACATGCGCCGTGCCGCGTCCAGGTCGCCCAGCTGCTCGTACGCAACCTGCACCGCCGCCAGCGCGAGCGAGCGCAGCTCGTCATCCTCGAGCTTCTCGGCAAGGGCCAGAGCCTCCTGGCCGGCCGCCAGGTCGTCGTGCCACGTGGAATTGGCCAGCACGGCTTTCACCCTGTCAGGCGTCCCCTCCGGCGCGCTGGCCAGGGCCCGTTCGATCCAGCCATCCACCAGGCTCGCGTCGAGACGCCGGCGCCACATTCCGCGCCGCTGCGACGTCTGGTGCGCGAGCTCGGGATACACGCGGCCCTCCGGCGCTCCCAGCTCCAGCGCCCGCTCCATGGCGGCAACGAAGCCCTGGCCGTCGTACTTCAGCGCGCTGGTGTGGCCGACCTCGTACCACAGCTCGGCCCGGCGGGCCGCGTCCGGTTCGAGCTCGATGGCCCGGCGCAGCAGGGCGAGCGCATCGTCGATCTCGTAGCGAGCCACCGCAACGTCGGCGGCCCGCCGCAACCAGCTCACGGCCGAGGCCTGGAGCTTCTGCCTCTCGGCATCTCGACCGGCCCAGGCGATGTCGACGTCCTCGGCCTTGACCGCTTCGGCGAAGTGGTGGGCCAGCAGTGGCACCACCTCATCGCGGATCTCGGCGTGACGCTCCAGCCAGGAGGCGAACGCGGCGTGCAATTCCGCGCGCCTGGCCTTGGTCAGGCTCCGATATGCCACCTCGCGGGTGAGCGCGTGCTTGATGACGTACTCGCGCTCGCCAGGCAGGGTGGAGCCAGGCCGGCGGCGGACGAATTCCCGCTCCTCCAGGAGGCCGATGTCCGGGCCGGCATCGGCCAGCAGCTCGTACAGCGGACCACTCCAGAACGTGCGCCCGATCACCGCCGCGGCCTGTAGCGCGGCCTTCTCCGCCTCGGGCAGCAGGTCGATGCGGGCACCCACCACCGCCTGGACCGAGTCGGGAAGGGCGAAGCCCGAGGGAAGGTCGCCGAATATCCACGTTCCGTCGTCGCGCCGAAGGAGCCCGCGATCGATGAGGGTGGCGACGAGCTCCTCGACGAAGAACGGGTTGCCCTCAGCGCGCTCCACTACGATCTCGCGGACCCCGGGCGGCACCTCCGGACGTAGGAGCTGCGTGAGCAGGCGATCGGTGTCATCGACCGGCAGCGCGTCGAGCGGCATGGCCGACGTCCGGCTGCGCGCGCCACCCCACGCCGGTCGCCGGTCCAGCAGCTCCGGCCGCGCCGTTCCCAGCACGAGCAGCGGCCCATCCACCTGGCGCACGAGCGTGTCGATCAGGTCGAACAGGTCCTCGTCGGCCCAATGCAGGTCCTCGACGAGCAACACGGCCGGCTGGACCCGGACCAGCGCGGCGACGAAGTCCACCCAGGCGTCGTGCAGGCGCTCGCGGGCGGCCAGCGGATGGAGATCCTCCTCGGCCGCCACGCCCAGCGTCAGCCCAAGGTGGGGATGATCGGCGAGGGTGGCAGCGACCTGGGCCGGAGCATCGTCCTCGGAAATGCTGAAGTGCTCCTTCAGGATCTCGCCCATGGGCCAGTACGTGGTCCCCCGCCCGTAGGACAGCGTGCGTCCGGCACGGCGGATGGGCTCCGGCGACTGGGTGCTCAGCCAACCCCACAGCTCACGCATCAGTCGGGTCTTGCCG
>JAPSGM010000338.1 GCA_031177555.1 Chloroflexota bacterium | reverse complement strand
TCCTCGAGGTGTATCAGCTACTGCAGCAGGTCGCCCGCTGAGGCCGACGACTCCACAGAGAAAGGACCAGATAGAACCGATGTCGAACGTACGCGAAGCGACCGATGCCAACTTCGACGAGCTCGTCGTGAAGAGCGAGAAGCCGGTGATCGTCGACTTCTGGGCCGCGTGGTGCGGCCCATGCCGGCTGGTGGCCCCGGAGATCGACAAGCTTGCCGAGAAGTACGCCGGCTCGGTCGAGGTGGTGAAGGTGGACGTCGACGCCAACCCGCACACCGCCATGCACTACGGGATCATGAGCATTCCCACCGTGGCCTTCTTCGCCCCGGGCCAGCCTCCCCGCGCCGCCGTCGGGTTCCGTCCCGCCGACCAGCTGGAGACCGCTTTCGGGCTGGAGGCGTACGCCCAGACCGCCTGACCGCCTGACCGCCTGACCGCTACGCCCATCGAAACGCCCGTCCCGATTCCGGGGCGGGCGTTCTTCCGTCGTTCGGGCATACTGCCGCGCATGTCGGAGGGTGGAACCAGGCGCCTCCTGCGCGCCGGACTGACGCTGCTGGCGCTGCTCGCCTTCGCGCTTCCGCTGGCTCCCCCGGCCAGCGCCGCGGACGGCGGCCTGGTGGTCATCGCCGACACGCGCTACACGGTCCTGCCGGCAGAGGGCCGCGTCCACGTGACGGTGGAGGCCGTGGCGACCTCCTTCGAGCCCGACACGGCCGACGCGCGGGTCTACTACACCGGCATCCCGTTCGCCATCCCGGCCGGCGCCAGCAACGTCACGGCCTCCTCGGGTGGGTCGGCGCTTCCCGCGCGCGTGGTCGACGAGAGCGACACCTTCGACGTCGTCCAGGTGAGCTTCTCGCGCCGCGTCTTCTACCGGGAGAGCTACCCGTACACCGTCAGCTTCGACCTGCTCGACGCCGGAGGCCGGGCGGACCGCGACGTGCGCATCGGACGCAGCCTGGTCGCCTTCCCGGTATGGGCCTACGGGACCGATGACGAGCCGGGTGGCAGCGTGCGGGTGGATCTTCCGCTCGGCTACCGGCCGTCGGTACAGGGCTCTCCCATGGAGCGGGACCGGTCCGGCTCCGGCACGGTGCTCAGGGCGCGGCCGGACGACCCGTTCGGGTTCTTTGCCTATGTGTCGGCCGACCTGCCGGGGGCGTTCACCGACACGCCGCTGCGGGTGCCGCTGCAGGAGAAGCGGGCACGCATCGTCGTGCGCGCGTGGGACGACGACCCGCGGTGGGGCGCCCGCACCTCCAAGCTGCTCAGGGAGGGGCTGCCCGAGCTGGAGGCGCTGATCGGCGTCCCCTACCCGCACGCCGGAAGCCTGCGGGTCGAGGAGGCGGCCATCTCGCGGCTCGGCGAGTACGCTGGACTGTACGATCCCACCGCCGCGCTGATCCGCGTCCGGTACGACGCGGACGCGTTCGTGACCCTGCATGAGGCGGCGCACCTGTGGTTCAACCACCGGCTGATGGACGGCCGCTGGATCGGCGAGGCCTGGGCGGAGTTCTATTCCATCCGTGCCGGCGAGCGGATCGGGGCCGATGGCTTCCGCTGGGAGCTCACCCGCGAGCTGCGGCGCGCCGGGATCCCGCTCAACGACTGGGGGACGGTTGGGCGCGAGGACCTGGCGGTCGAGGACTTCGCCTATGCGGCCAGCTACGAGGTGGCGAAGCTGATCGCCGACCGGGCGAGCGTGGGCGAGCTCCGCGAGGTCTGGCGCGCCGCCTTCGACAGGGACCCGTCCTACCTCCCGCCGGACGGGACCGATGACGGGAGGCGACCCTGGCTCGGGCAGGCGGGTTGGCAGCGCCTGCTCGACCTCCTGGAGGAGCGCACCGGCGATTCGTACGATGACATCTGGGCCGAGTGGATCGTCAACGACGAGCAGCAGCGGCAGCTCGCCGCCCGCGCCAGCGCGAGGTCGCGCTACCACGAGGTGCTCGAGGACGCAGGTGACTGGCAGCTGCCGGAGCTCATCCGCGCCGAGCTCGGGGACTGGGCCTTCGCGGATGCGCGGGAGAGCCTCGGCGTGGCCGAGCGGGTGCTCCGCGATCGCGATCGCATCCTTGCCAGGGCCGGTGCGCTGGGGCTGAGCCCGTCGGACCGCCTCCGGCTCGCGTTCGAGAGGGACGGTGGCCTGGACGCGGCGGTGACCCTCGCCGGCCTGGAGC
>JAPSGM010000143.1 GCA_031177555.1 Chloroflexota bacterium | reverse complement strand
GGGCAGCCGTTGACATCGGGCAACGACCACATACACTCCCCATCTCGGCCGGTCGCGGGGGATGTTCCACGGCACCCGAGACGCTGTGGGGAGACGCATGATTCGGCGCCTGGTCTCGGTGGCCTTCACCACCTGCCTGACACTCACACTGCTGGCCGGGCCCGTCGGCGCCCAGTCACCCGCTCGACTGGACGTGCTGATCCGGTTCGCTTCGCCCCCGACATCGGCCGACCTGGCTCTCGTCCGCGGACACGGTGGCAGCATCTCGCGCCAATTCCGCATCGTGCCGGCCGTGGCCGCCACGCTTCCGCTGAACGCGGTCGAGGCCCTCGCGCATAACCCGCGTGTCGAGCTGATCGAACCCGACGGTCTGCTGTACGCGCTCGAATACCGGGCCACCCACGACTGGGGCGTCGGGAGGGTTCGGGCGGACGCCGCGCACCGGGCCGGTCACACCGGGGAGGGCGTGCGTGTGGCGGTCATCGACAGCGGCATCGACTGCGACCACGTCGAGCTGGCGGCGAACTGCCAGCACGGCTGGAACTACGTCGCCAACTCCCCCAACGCCGATGACGACTACGGCCACGGCACGCACGTGTCCGGCACGATCGCCGCCGCCATCAACGGCACGACCGATGGCGTGGTCGGCGTGGCACCCGCTGCCACGGTCGTCGCCTACAAGACGCTGGACTCCGGCGGGGTCGGGTCGTGGAGCCGCCACATCGCCGCCATCGAGGACATCTGGAACGAGGGCACGCCGACGGCGCAGGTGGTCAACATGAGCATCGGCCGCGGCGACTACTCGAGCGTGGCGGAGGATGCGATGCTGCGCGCCTACGAGTCCGGCGTGCTGCTCGTGGCGGCGGCCGGGAACAGCGGCCGCTGCAACGGCAAGGGAACGAACATCTCGTACCCGGCCCTGTTCACCAGCGTGATCGCGGTGGCGGCCACCGACGCGTCCGACCAGCGCGCCTGCTGGTCGTCGACCGGCGACAAGGTTGAGCTGAGCGCACCGGGCGTGTCGGTCTTCTCCACCTGGCCGGCGAACATGTCCACCAGCTATCGCGATCCGCAGCCGGTCTGCCAGGACCTCGACACGAACGGCACCACCGAGACCTGCCACTACAAGTACGGCTCCGGCACGTCGATGTCGTCACCGCACGTGGCCGGCGTGGCGGCACTGCTCATGGGCGCGGGCGCCGTGACCGACGCCGACAGGCTGTACGGCGTCGCGAACGAGGTCCGCCAGCGGATGACCGACGCCGCCCGCGACCTGGGCACGGCGGGCCGGGACTCGCTCTACGGCTTCGGCCTGGTGGACGCCGAGGCCGCACTGGCCGGGACCGGCGGCGGCGATGAGAACCAGGCCCCGGTCGCCTCCGACGACTCGGCGTCGACGGTGGCGGGATCGGCCGTGACCATCGACGTGCTGGCCAACGACAGCGATCCGGACGGCGACCTGCTGTCCCCGACAGCCGTCAGCGATCCGGCGTCCGGCAGCGCTTCCGCCCATGCTGACGGCACCATCAGGTATGAGCCCGACGCCGGCTTCACCGGGACCGACACCTTCACCTACCAGGCGACCGATGGCCAGGCCGCCAGCAACACCGCGACCGTGACAGTCAGGGTCGATGCTGCCCCGCCACCGAGCGAGATCACGCTGAGCGCGACCTCGGCCAAGGTCCGCGGGGTGGTCCACGTCGACCTGGCGTGGTCGGGGGCATCAGGCTCCACCGTTGATGTCTACCGTGACGGGGCGTTGATCGCGACCACGGCGAACGACGGCGGCCACCTCGACAACACCGGCGCGCGCGGTAGCGGATCGTTCACCTATCGGGTGTGCAACGCCGGAACGTCAACCTGCTCGAGCGCAGTCGCGGTGAGCTTCTAGAGCCGAACGCGGGTCGGCGCCTGGAGCAGCTCCACGTCCGGCAGCGACAGCATCGCGGCGCCGATGAAGGCGGCGTGATCGCCGAGCGCGGCCACGGAGAGCGGCACCTCCTCTCCAGCGGACAGGCGATCGAAGGCGGCCTGCACCTCCGCCACCGGAATCGGCTCTCCCAGCGGCGAGCCGTGGGTCATGACGTAGACGGTGTCCCGGGTGACCCCCAGGATCCGGTTCGGCGAGCCATCCGACGGCGCCAGCAGCGTCTCGCCCGCCAGCGAGGCCAGATGGGTCAGAGCATCGATGCGTCCCACGGCGCCTGCTTCCCGATTCTGCATTCCGACCCCCGCCGAGCGTGCGGTCCGGGCGGGCCGCGGTGTGACGAGCTTCAGACTATACGGTCGACGCGGGCCCGGGGTCATCCTCGTCGATGGCCGCGCCACGGCACGGCTGCCGTTGAGCTGGCCCGATCCATCGACTACCCGCGCGTCGACGCGGATGCGCTCCCCGCGAGTGGGCGCCCTGCTCGCCGACCAGCAGCGCCACTGCGAGTAGGTCACGCTGCTCACCGAAGCCGCGGACCACGACCCGCCCGGATCAGGCGTCTGCGCCTAGCGCGTCCCGGATACCGAAGGCCCCGCGCCGAGATGGCACGGGACCGCAGGATGCGGACGTCGGTCGTCAGTCAGCGACGCCGACGCCGTGGCCGTCCCCCCCGGGATCGGATCCCGCCAAGACCGGCGGGAGCACCGACGGGATGCCTTGTGCTGGGTTGGCCTTATGGCTGTGGTTGGCCACGAGGAAGATGTCACCTTCGACCTGGAGGTCGGCGGGGGTCAGCGTTCCGGACAGGTCGAGGTCGATGTAGACATCGGCAAATCCACCCGGCAGCCGGCCACCAGGGTTGGCGCCGATGAACGTCGCTTCCTCGGTCAGCGGGTTGATGAGCACGGTCCCGCGAACGCCTGCGCCTTCGGGCTTGCTTTCGTTCACGCAATGCGCACCGAGCGCCGTCCCGGCTACCACGACGGTCAGAAGAGCCGCCGCTCCGAAGCTGATGAGGGCATGTCGGATCAAAATCATTCTCCTGCGGGTGAGAGTCGTTATGGGCGGTGGAATCCAGACGAGTGCGGTACGGGCGCTCAGGGACCTATCGCTGGAAGGTGGGAGCCCTACGGGAAAATGCCGATCTGTGGAGGCGCGCCATTTGCGCCGACCCTGAGAATCAGGAGGTGCGGAGCAACACACACGCTGCCCTGCTCGATGCTGGGATTCGGGCCCTGGCAGAGAGCCGTTGGACGGACGCGAAACAGAGTTTCGAGGCCGCGCTGCGCAAGCACGAGGTGCCCGCTGCGCTGGAGGGCCTGAGCTGGGCCGGGTGGTGGCTGGACGATGCGGCGCTCGTCTTCGACAGTCGCGACCGGGCGTATCGCCTCTACCGCCAACGGCGGCAGACGACCGATGCCGCCCGCATGGCGATCTGGTTGGCGATCGACCATCTTGACTTCAACGGCGCGGTGGCGGTGGCGAGCGGCTGGCTGCGTCGCGCGGGTCGGCTCCTCAAGGAGGTGGAGCCGGCCCCGGAGCATGGATGGCTGGCGTTCCAGGAGGGTTATCTCGCGATGACGACGGGCGACGTCGCGACCGCGATGGTGCGAGCCAGGGAAGCCGCCGAGACCGGCCGCCGGTTCAGAATTGCCGACCTCGAGATGCTCGGGCTCGCACTCGAGGGAAGCGCGCTCGTGGCGAGCACCCGGGTTGCGGATGGCATGCGCTGCCTCGACGAGGCAACGGCCACGGCGCTCGAGGGGGAAGCGTCGGTTCCCATCTCGTGTGCCTGGGCCTTCTGCTTCCTCGTCAGCTCCTGCCTGGACGTACGCGACTACCAGAGGGCATACGACTGGAGCGATCGCATCGCGGAGTTCGCCGAGCGCCATGAGAGCCGGTATATGCTTGGCTTCTGTCGCTCCCACTACGGCGCCGTTCATCTCAGCCGCGGCCGCTGGGCCGATGCGGAGGCTGAGATCCTCAAGGCCATCGAGGCGTACGAACGCTCCCGTCCCGCGATGGCTGGCGATGCCCTCGGTTGGCTGGCCGAGCTCCGGCGGCGGCAGGGCCGGCTGGACGAGGCGGCTGCACTGCTCGTCCGGGCTGGTGACAGCCTGGGCAGCCGGCTGTGCCAGGCGCGTCTCGCCCTCGATCGCGGCCTCGACGGGCGCGCGATCGAGCTCGCAGAGCGATGCGTGCGCCAGATGCCCGAGGGCAGTCCGCAGGTCGCACCGGCGCTCGAACTGCTCGTTCGCGCGCGGGCGGCGCGCGGAGATCTGGCCGAGGCTGCATCGGCAGCCTCGGATCTCATGGCGACGGCCGAGCGCGCCGACACGTCGCCGATGCGCGCCGGCGCCCTGGTCGCGGAAGGGCTGCTCGCCACGGCGCGCGGGGATCACGATCGCGCGCGCCGCGCGCTGGAAGATGCCGTCAGCGGCTTCGAACGGTCCGGGGCTGTGTTCGACGCACTTACCGCGCGCCTCGACCTTGCGACCGTGCTCGTCGCCATGGGCCGGCCGGAGAGCGCAGAGGCCGAGGCGCGAGTCGCGCTGAGGGGCCTCGAGGCGCTTGGCGCCGAGCAGGCGGTGGCACTGGCCAGGCAGCTAATCGGACGACGCGACGTGAGCCGCAGCCGCGCACCGCAGGCACTGCCGATCACCCCGCGCGAGCGCGAAGTGCTTCGCTTCGTGGCCCTGGGCTGGACGAACCGCCAGATCGCCGCACACCTCGTCGTCAGCGAGCACACCGTGCACCGGCACGTGACGAACCTGCTTCGCAAGCTGGACGTGCCATCGAGGTCAGCGGCCGCGGCGCTGGCTGCACGCTCGGGGCTCCTCCCATACGAGGCGCCATAGCCAGGACGGGCAATCCGAGATCGGCAATCGCAATGGCCGACATCGGCGAAGCGTACGCGTGCCCGAGGGGCCTACCGTCCCTTGCATGGCATCGCGACGGTCGCCGCATCCGATGCTCGACTTCGCGGCCCGATCGCGCATCGATGAGCTGAGGAGGAGGTCCACAATGACGGGTGAGCAAGCGACAACCCGCAGCACGACATCCACCCCTTGGGCGCTCGGCGACTACCACCGGTTCGCCAAGGCGACGGTCTGGGAGATTGGCCCGGTGCTCGTCGACGCCTGCGGCATCACCGCAGGCCATCGGGTACTGGATGTGGCGGCAGGGACCGGCAACACGGCCATTCGGGCGGCGCTGACGGGGGCGAACGTCATCGCCTCCGACATCACCCCGGAGAACTTTCCCGCGGGCAAGGCGGAGGCCGCAGCGGCGGGCGTGGAGCTCGAATGGGTCGAGGCCGATGCCCAGGCCCTACCCTTCGGCGACGACGAGTTTGACGTCGTCACCTCGTCCTTCGGGGCGATCTTCGCTCCCGATCACCAGGCTGTGGCCGACGAGATGGTGCGCGTCTGCCGGCCGGGCGGCGTCATCGGCATGACGGCCTTCACGCCCGATGGGCTCGCGGCTCCGTTCTTCGCGCTGTTCGGCCCGTATCTGCCACCGCCGCC
>JAPSGM010000337.1 GCA_031177555.1 Chloroflexota bacterium | reverse complement strand
CGCGCTCGACGCCTACGACGCCGCGCGCGCCACCCGGGCCATCGAGGCGTTCGTCGACGAGCTGTCGAACTGGTACGTGCGCCGCAACCGGCGCCGCTTCTGGAAGGGCGAGCTGGACGACGACAAACGCGCCGCCTTCGCGACCCTGCACCGCGTCCTGGTGGACCTGGCTAGCCTCCTGGCGCCGTTCGTGCCGCACGTTGGCGACGCGCTGTGGCAGAACCTGGTCGTGGCGGTCGACCCCGACGCGCCCGACAGCGTGCACCTGGCCGACTTCCCGCACCCGCGCGAGGGCTGGCGCGATGCCGGTGTCGAGGCATCGGTGGATCTGGCCCGTCGGGTCGTCGCCCTGGGCCGCACGGCGCGCGCGGCTTCGGGGCTGCGCACGCGGCAGCCGCTCGCCGCGGTGCGCGTCAAGCTGCCGGCCACGGCCGAGGGGCGGCTGAGCCCGGATGCCGGGGTCGACGCGGAGCTGGTCGAGCAGGTGCTCGAGGAGCTGAACGTCAAGGCGCTGGCGGTGCTCGACGACGAGTCGGAGATGGTGGAGCGCGGGCTGTTCCCGCTGCTGCCGGTGATCGGGCCGCGGCGGGGAAGCGAGGTGGGCGCCATCATGGCCGGGGCACGCTCGGGCACCTGGCGCCCGCTCGACGACGGGCGCGTGGAGGTGGCCGGCATCACCCTGGCGCCGGACGAGTTCCAGCTCACCGCTCGCGCCCGCCCCGGGCACGAGGTGGCGGAGGAGGGCGACATCCTTGTCGCGCTGGAGACCGAGGTCACGCCTGAGCTCGCGGCGGAGGGCCTGGCCCGGGAGGTGGCCCATCGGCTGCAGAACCTGCGCAAGGCCGCCGGCTACGAGATCAGCGACCGCATCCACGCGGCGGTGGGCGGCGACCCGGCGACGCTGGAGCGTCTCGCGCCGTTCCGGGATTGGCTGGCCGCGGAGGCTCTCGCCGTCGACCTGGCACTGGCGGCCGACGCGAGCGTGGAGGGCGCCGACCGCGTGGAGGAGGCCCTGCTCGACGGCGCCGCGCTGCGGCTGAGCGTGCGGCGCGCCTGACGCGGCCCATCGCGTACCATCGGGCCATGAGCAGCGCCGGCCCGCAGTACCGCCAACGGGCAGAGATGGCGGTGCTCGGGCTGACAGCCGCCACGGTCGCGGTCGCCGACCAGCTGAGCAAGGCCGCCATCACGGCGACGCTCGGCGTGGGGGATGGCGTCGCGGTGGTGGGTGACCTGGTCCGGCTCATCCACGTGCGCAACACGGGCGCCGCCTTCAGCCTCTTCCAGTTCGAGGGGAGCCTGATCCTCTTCTATGCGGTCCACGTGCTCGCCCTGGGGATGGTCGCCTGGTTCCACCGGGCCTTCCGCGACCGCAGCCTGTGGCTGCACGCCATCCTGGGGCTGCTGCTGGGCGGCTCGATCGGCAACCTGGTCGACCGCCTGCGGCACGGCTACGTCACCGACTTCGTGTCGGTCGGGTTCGGCGACGCGCGCTTCCCGACCTGGAACGTGGCCGATGCCGGCATCACCACCGGGATCGTGCTGCTGATTGCCTACCTGGTCCTGCTCGAGCCGCGGCACGCGGCGGCCTCGCCGTCGTGAGCCCGGCGTTCGTCACGGGCGACCGGCGCGTGGAGGGTCCCGCGGCGGCCGGTCGCTTCGACGTGGCGGTCGCGGGCGTGGCCGGCATCAGCCGGGCGCACGCGCAGCGGCTCATCGCCGACGGCAGGGCGCTGGTGGACGGGCGGCGCGCACGGGCCAGCGACCGGCTGCGCGGTGGCGAGCGCCTCGAGGTCGAGCTCTCGGCGCCGCCCGACGAGTCGATCGTCCCGGAACGGGTGCCGCTCGAGGTGGCGTACGAGGACGAGGCGATGCTGATCGTCGACAAGCCCGCCGGCCTGGTCGTGCACCCCAGCGCCGGCCACGCAACCGGCACGCTGGTCCACGCGCTCATGGGTCGCGCCCTGGAGCGGGGCGAGCCGCTGGGCGCCATCGCGGGCGTGGGCCGGCCAGGCATCGTCCATCGCCTGGACAAGGACACCTCCGGCCTGCTGCTGGTGGCGAAGACCGATGCGGCGCAGTCGAGCCTGATGCGCCAATTCGCCGAGCATGCCATCGAGAAGGAGTACGTCGCCCTGGTGCATGGCGCGGCGCCGGCGCCGCGCGGCCGCGGCGAGGCGCCGGGCGGACGTGACC
>JAPSGM010000142.1 GCA_031177555.1 Chloroflexota bacterium | reverse complement strand
CCGGGGCGGCCGCCTGGCTGCTGGACCCGGTGGTTCGGCAGGCCCTCGCCGGCGGCGATCCGCTGGGCGCCCTGGCGATGCACCCCGCCGGCTGGGTGGGCGCGATCGCCTTCTGGCGCGGCGAGACGCATCGGTCCGCCGAGGACGACGACGCGATCCAGGACCGCCTGCTGCGCTGGGGCGTGCCCGGCCTGGCCGTCCCGTGGGCGATCGGGCACCTCGCCAGCAGCGGAGCCGTGGAGCAGGAGTTCACGGCGGCGGCCTTCATGGGCACGGTCTTCTTCGTCGCCTCCGCGTTCACCGCCATGGGCCTCGCCCGGCTGGAGGCCGTGAGGGCCTCGACCGGCAGCGACTGGCGCAGGAACCGCTCGTGGATCGCCCTCCTGCTGGTCACCGCCGTGGCGGTGACGGTGCTCGCCATCCCGGCCGCCATGCTGCTCGGCATCCCGGCGCGGGCGCTGCTGGTCGTCATCCTCGGACCGCTGGCCGCCGTGCTGGTCGTGCTGCTGCTGCTCGCCACCCCGATCATCGTCCTCGCGGCCGTCGTCGCCGACGCGATCGGGCCGCTGATGCCGGAGGGCTTCGGGCTGGGCCAGATCGAGCTGCCGGACTTCACGGTCGACGTGCGAGACGTGACGACTCGAGCCCCGGTGGTGATCTTCTACCTCATCGTCGGCGTGATCCTGCTGATCGAGCTGGTCATCGTAGCGGCCATCGTGTGGATGCGCTGGCAGGAGCGCAAGCGGATCCGGATGGCCCTGGCCGACCCGTTCGAGGAGCGTTCGATCGTCATCCCGCCTCCCGAGGAACGCGCCGCGCCGCCCACCCCAGCCCGGCGGCGCGCGGCCGCGCGCGGGAACGACCCGGCGTCGGCCTACCTGCAGGCGCTGGAGGCGCTCGAGCGGGATGGACGCTGGACGCGCGGGCCCGCGGAGACGCCGGCGGCGCATGCCGCGCGCACCCGGGCCGGAGGGCTGGAGCTGCCGGCGCTGGGCCGGCTGGCGACGGCGTACCAGCTGGTGCGGTACGGTGGCCGGGACCTCACCGGCACCGAGGTGGGGCGCGCCCTGCCACGCTTGCGCGCGCTCCGCGCCTGGCTTCGCCGCCGCCGCGGCGACATCGGTCCTGCCAGAACTCTTGACAACGAGATTGTCAGGGATTAGGGTAACGCCACGGTCCGATTTCACCGATCGTGAAGGAGGTTCGAAGGAGCATTTCCATGGCAAACATCACTCGATTCGACCCGTTCGGCGAGATGGTCACGCTTCGGCAGGCGATGGACCGGCTCTTCGAGGACTCGTTCGTGAGCCCGCTCACCCTGCGGTCCTTCGACGGAGAGGGCGGGACGCCGGCGCTCGACGTGCACCAGACCGCCGATGAGATCGTCGTGTCGGCCGCCCTGCCTGGCGTCGGGCCGGACGACGTGGACATCACCATCACGGGCCAGACCCTCTCCATCCGCGGCGAGATCAGGGCGGACGAGAAGGTCGAGCGCGACCAGTACCTGTACCGCGAGCGCCGCTACGGCGCCTTCCACCGCCAGCTGCAGCTGCCGGTGCGGGTGCAGGGCGACGCGGCCAACGCCACCTTCGAGAACGGCGTACTGACGCTGACCATCCCGAAGGCGGAGGAGGTCAAGCCGCGCCAGATCCAGGTCAAGGCCGGGCCCAGCCAGGTCGCGCCTTCGACCGATGGCGACGCCTCCGCGTGAGCCCGCGGCTCAGCGGCTCACTCAGCGAACGGCCGAGCGCGGCCGGCGGGGCCACCTGGCGGAGCGGGCGATGACCTCGCTCCGCGATCCCCACCGACCGCGCTACTTCATCAGCATCGCCGCCGAGCTGGCGAGCGTGCATCCCCGGACGCTGCGGATCTACGAGGAGGAGGGCCTCGTCTGTCCGCAGCGCCGCAACAACCTCCGCCTCTACTCGGAGGCCGATATCAAGCGGGTGCGCATCATCCGCTTCCTCACCCGACGCCAGGGGGTGAACCTGGCGGGCGTCAAGGTGATCCTGCAGCTCGAGGCGCTCGGCAAGATCCGCGTCTACGACCTGTTCGACTCCGACGATGTCGAGCGTTTCATCGAGGAAGGCGAGCCGGAGCGTGCGGCCGCCGACCTCGGCGGAAGGGACTAGAAGGACAGGCATGAACGAAGACATCAACGAGCGCGACGCGCAGGAGCTGGACCAGGTCCAGGTTCTGCCGCTGGTCGCCCTGCGCGACACCGTCATCTTCCCGGAGATGATCGTGCCGCTGCAGGTCGGGCGGGATCGGAGCGTCAAGGCCCTCGACCGTGCGGTGCGGTCGTCGCAGCCGGTGGCGCTGATCACCCAGCGCTCCTCGGAGACCGAGGAGGTCGGAAGCGTCGACGAGCTGTACCCGGTCGGCACCCTGGCCAAGATCGCGCAGGTGATCAGGCTGCAGGACGGGACGATCCGGGCCATCGTGCAGGGTCAGCGTCGCATCCGGCTGCTCGACCTGCTGCAGACCGACCCGCACCTCGAGGCACGCGTGGAGCTGATCGCCGACGGGGCCGGCTCCTCGCTGGAGGTCGAGGCGCTGATGGCATCGGTCCAGGGCCAGATCGAGCAGTACGTCAGCTCGGGCGCATCGGTGCCGCCGGAGGTGGCAGTCGCCGCCCGGAACATCACCGACGGTGGGTTGCTGGCTGACATGGTCGCCTACTCGCCGGAGATGACCACAGAGCTGCGCCAGCAGCTGCTGGAGACCATCGACGTGGCCGAGCGGCTGCGCATCGTGAGCCAGTTCCTGGCCAAGCAGATCGAGGTGCTTGAGCTCAAGGGCAAGATCCAGAGCGAGGTCAAGTCCGAGATGGACAAGACCCAGCGCGAGTACATCCTGCGCGAGCAGATGAAGGCCATCCAGAAGGAGCTGGGCGAGGACGACCCGGCGGTGGCCGAGGCGAACGAGCTGCGCACCAAGGTCGAGGAGTCGGCGATGCCCGACGAGGTCAAGGAGAAGGCGCTCAAGGAGGTCGACCGCCTGAGCCGCATCCCGTCCGCCTCGCCGGAGCAGGGCGTCATCCGCACCTACGTCGACTGGCTGGTGAGCCTGCCGTGGGGCGAGGAGACGGAGGACAACCTCGACCTGGCCGAGGCCGAGAAGGTGCTCAACGAGGACCACTACGGCCTGGAGAAGCCCAAGGAGCGGATCGTCGAGTACATGGCCGTGCGCAAGCTGGCCGAGAAGATCCGCAGCCCGATCCTGCTCTTCGTGGGACCACCCGGCGTGGGCAAGACCAGCCTGGGCAAGAGCATCGCCCGCGCCATGGGGCGCAAGTTCGTGCGCATGAGCCTGGGCGGCATCCACGACGAGGCGGAGATCCGCGGCCATCGGCGCACCTACATCGGCGCGCTGCCCGGCCGGGTGATCCAGAGCATCAAGACGGCCGGCAGCCGGAACCCGGTGTTCATGCTGGACGAGATCGACAAGGTCGGCATGGACTTCCGCGGCGACCCCTCATCGGCGCTGCTCGAGGTGCTGGACCCCGAGCAGAACAACTCCTTCCAGGACAACTACCTGGAGGTGCCGTTCGACCTGTCGCGGGTCCTGTTCATCGCCACCGCCAACATGCTCGACACCATCCCGCCGGCGCTCCGCGACCGGATGGAGGTGATCCAGCTGCCGGGCTACACCCAGCTGGAGAAGCTGCGCATCGCGCAGAAGTTCCTGATGCCCAAGCAGCTCGAGAACCACGGCCTGACCGAGGAGCAGCTGACCATCACCGAGCCGGCGATGGTGCGGCTGATCCAGGCCTTCACCAAGGAGGCCGGCGTCCGCAACCTGGAGCGCGAGATCGCCAACGTGGCCCGCAAGGTCGCGCGCCGCGTGGCCAGCGACTCGAAGGCCAAGGTCACCGTGGAGCCCGACCACCTCGAGGAGTTCCTGGGCCCGGCACGCTTCGAGTACGGCGAGCTGGAGGCGGAGGACCAGGTCGGCATGGTCACCGGGCTGGTGGTCAGCGACGCGGGCGGCGACATCGTCCAGGTCGAGGCCACCAGGATGGAGGGCAAGGACGAGTTCATCCTCACCGGCCAGCTGGGCGACGTGATGAAGGAGTCGGCGCGAGCCGGGCTCTCCTACATCCGGGCGCGGACCAGGATGCTGGACATCGATCCGGCCGTCTTCGAGAAGCAGACGCTGCACATCCACGTGCCGGCGGGCGCCACGCCGAAGGATGGCCCCAGCGCCGGGGTGACCATGGCGACCGCCATGGCCAGCCTGCTTACCGGCAAGCCCGTGCGGCGCGACCTGGCCATGACCGGGGAGATCACGCTGCGCGGTCGGGTGCTGCCCATCGGCGGCCTGAAGAGCAAGCTGCTGGCGGCACACCTGGCCGGGGTGCAGACCGTCCTCATCCCGCGCCGCAACGAGAAGGACCTGGTCGACGTGCCGGAGGACGTGCAGCAGCAGCTGCGCATCGTGCCGGTCGAGTCGATGGACGAGGTGCTGCAGGAGGCCCTGATCGATCACGCCCGCCCGGCGGAGCGGATCAAGGCCGAGCGGGACGCCCGCCAGAAGCGGGTCACCAAGCGCCGCCGCGCCCCGAAGAAGGAGCAGCCGCCCATCGCGGCCACTCCGGCGCCGCGCGTCGACCAGCCGCCGGCGGGAGTGCCATAGGGCACGCCCGCCGACGCGCGCTCGGCAGCGAACCTGCGTAAGGGATGGAGTACAAGGACTACTACGAGGTCCTCGGCGTACCGAAGGCGGCGAGTCAGGCCGACATCAAGAAGGCCTATCGCCGGCTCGCGCGCGAGCTCCATCCGGATCGCAACCCGGGCGACGCCGCAGCTGAGAAGCGCTTCAAGGAGGCCAACGAAGCCCACACGGTGCTCTCCGATCCCGAGAAGCGGAAGCGCTACGACGAGCTGGGGGCGAACTGGCAGGCCTACCAGCAGTCCGGGTTCGGTGGCGGCGCCACCGACTGGGCCGGATACGGCGGGGCGCCGGGCGGCACCCGGTGGGAGTATCGGCGCGCCAGCCCGGAGGATCTCGGCGGTTTCAGCGACTTCTTCCGGACCTTCTTCGGCGACGCCTTCGGCCGCGCCGCCGGCGGTGGTCCGGCCGGAGGTGCCGGTGGGTTCGAGCAGGTCTTCGACTTCGGCGACCTGGGCGACCTGGGAACCGGCCGCGCGGGACGCTCGGCCGGCCGCACCGCGCGCGCGCTCGTCCCCGAGGTGCAGGCCACCGCCGAGGTGACCCTCGCCGAGGCCGCCGGCGGCGCCGAGCGGATGGTCAACGTCGACGGTCGCCGGATCCAGGTCAAGATCCCCGCCGGCGTGGCCGACGGGGCGCGGATCCGCCTGCGCGGCGCCGGCCTACGGGCGGGTGAGCGGTCGGAGGCGGGCGACCTGGTGGTCACCGTCAAGGTGCTGCCCGACCCGCGCTTCGAGCGCCGCGGGGCCGACCTGGTGACGGAGCTGGCACTGACGCTGGCCGAGGCGCTGCT
>JAPSGM010000336.1 GCA_031177555.1 Chloroflexota bacterium | reverse complement strand
TGCGCCGCTACGGCAAGCACTACCGCATCGTGGCGGCCGAGGGCGGGCCCGAGGCATTGGAGGTGGTCCGCCAGCTCTCGGTGCGCGGCAGCCAGATCGCGCTGTTCGTCGTGGACCAGCGCATGCCGCGGCTCACCGGGATCGAGCTGCTGTCGCAGGCCGTCGAGCTGCAGCCCGACGCCAAGCGCGTCCTCCTCACCGCCTACGCCGATACGGACGTGGCCATCAAGGCCATCAACGATATCCGCCTCGACCACTACATCCTCAAGCCGTGGGATCCGCCCGACGAGCGGCTCTACCCCGTCCTAGACGACCTGCTGGCCGACTGGTCGGCCACCTTCCTGCCACCGTTCGAGGGCCTCCGCCTGCTGGCGGGCCGATGGGCGCCACGCGGCCACGCCATCCGTGACTACCTGACCCGCAACCAGGTCCCGTACCAGTGGCTGGACCCCGAGGAGGATGGCGAGGGCCGGCGAGTGGCGGCCAGCCTGGCGGAGGGCCCCACGCTGGATCCGGCGGAGCCGCTCGTGATCTTCCCGGACGGCTCCACGCTCCGCGACCCGAGCACGAGGCAGATCGCCGAGCGGGTCGGGCTGCAGACGACCGCGGCGCTGCCCTTCTACGACCTCGTCATCGTGGGCGGCGGTCCCGCCGGCCTGGCGGCAGCGGTCTACGGGGCCAGCGAGGGCCTCAAGACCGTGCTCATCGAGCGCGAGGCACCCGGCGGCCAGGCCGGCACCACCAGCCGGATCGAGAACTACCTGGGCTTCCCAGCCGGCCTGACCGGCGGCGACCTGGCCCGGCGGGCGCTGGCCCAGGCCCGCCGGTTGGGAGCCGAGATCCTCTCGCCGCAGGAGGTGAGCGGCATCCGCCGCGAGGACCCGTACCGCGTGGTGATGATCGCCGACGGGCCCGAGCTGTCGTGCCAGACCGTGGTCGTGGCCACCGGGGTGTCGTACCGGCAGCTGGACCTGCCAAATGCCGCGCAGCTGGCGGGGGCCGGGATCTACTACGGTGCGGCCACCACCGAGGCGGTCCTCTACCGCGATACCGACGTCGGCGTCGTCGGCGGCGGCAACTCCGCCGGCCAGGCGGTCGTGTACCTGTCGCGCTTCGCCCGCAGCGTGGTGCTGCTCGTCCGCGGCGAGTCGCTGACTGCGACCATGAGCCAGTACCTCATCGAGCAGATGGAGGCGCTGCCGAACGTGCGGATTCGCTTCTCGACCAGGGTCTCCGAGGTGCGCGGAGACACGCATCTCGCCGGCCTGACGGTCACCGGGCCAGAGGGCTCGGAGGACATGGACCTGGCGGCGGTGTTCATGTTCATCGGGCAGACCCCGCGCACGGACTGGATGGAGGACATGGTCCTCCGGGACGACGCGGGCTTCGTGGTCACCGGGTCGAGCCTGCTGACCGATGGCAAGCGGCCGCCGTCCGGCTGGGGCCTGTCCCGCGAGCCCTTCCTGCTCGAGTCGAGCCTGCCCGGCGTGTTCTGCGCCGGCGATGTCCGGCAGGGGTCCATCAAACGCATCGCCAGCGCGGTGGGCGAGGGAGCGATGGCAGTCCAGCTCGTGCACCAGTACCGCGCCGATCTCTGACCGATATGAGTCCGCCGGTCGACATTCCCGAGGCGCTCAGGACGGCACCGCTCTTCATCGGGCTGTCGGAGGCCGACCTCGGCCGCCTGGCCGCCACCGTCGAGCGTCAGGCCCTGTCTCCCGGCGACCTGCTCATCCGCGAGGGCGATCGGGGCGACGCGATGTTCGTCATCGTCTCCGGCGAGCTGGAGGTCACCAAGCACGCGGAAGGCGTCGAGCTGCCCCTGGCGCGGGTCGGGCCGGGGGCGATCCAGGGCGAGATCGCCGCCATCGGCGGCCAGGAGCGCGCGGCCTCGGTGCGTGCCCTCACCGACGTGGAAGTCCTCCGCATCCCGCGCGAGGGCCTTTTGGCGCTGCTCGACGCCGGTCCGGAGCCGGCGCTGGCCCTCCTTCAGACCGTCCTGGAGCGGATGCGCGCCCTGGAGACGTTCGTGCGGCAGCGCGAGAAGCTGGCCGGCCTGGGCACGCTGGCCGCCGGGCTGGCGCACGAGCTCAACAATCCCGCTGCGGCGATCCGCCGCTCCGTCAGCGCACTGAGCGAGGCCATCGCCGGCCGCGATGCGCTGCACCCGCCGCACAGCCTGATCGGCGTCCAGCCGGACTCGGGCA
>JAPSGM010000141.1 GCA_031177555.1 Chloroflexota bacterium | reverse complement strand
CTCGACGGCGACCACCGGCGCCTTCCCCGACCACGCCCGGCCGCGGAGGCCAACCGGTCCCGCTTCCACGAAGCGCCGCCGGGTGAAGAAATCCGGGATGCCGGGCGGGATCATGAGCGCACGCACACGGATGCGCGTCACCGGTACCCCGGGATCCTCATCGGTCTGCTGGTAATGGTAGGCCGGGTTCTGTTGATAGCCCATGAATGGCTCGGTGACGGCGGTGATGCCGACCAACCACTTAACGCTTGCCATCCCGTACCAGCCGGGCACCACGAGCCGCAGAGGGAACCCGTGCTGTGGCTCGAGCCGACGGCCGTTCATCTCGTACGCCAGAAGTACCTCGGCTCGCTTGGCATCCGCGACGGTGAGGCTTCGCTGGTAATACTGTTCGATCTCGCCTTGGATGCCCCGATCCGCACCGGTGAAGACGATTTCGACCGTACCGGGCTCGATCCCGGCATCCTCCAGAACGCCGGCGAGCGGAGTTCCGGTCCACGACGCGGTACCAACCGCCTCCACGAGCCACGGTTGGCTTATCGGCCGCGGCTCCAGCCGGGCGCGCCCGTTCCCGGCGCACTCCAGTGTGATGGGCATGGTCACCGCCGGACGGGCGCGGAGATCGTCGAGGGTCAGCTCCAGCGCCCGTCGAACGTTCCCGTCGACGCGCAGTCGCCAATCCGCGAGGTCCACTTCGGGAACGTCGAAGTGGATGAGGAGGTAGTGCATGCCGACCGGCGTGAGGTCATAGCGCAGCCCTTCGAGCGGCATCCCGCGATTCCGCGTGGCTAGCTGCAGCTCTTCGAATGTGATCGCTTCCCCAGGTGCGGCCAGCTCGCCCACGCCATAAGTCTCGCATGGGCGCGCCCTGGAATGGAAGCATCGACCGGCCGCGATGGCGCCGCCTGCCGGACCCGGCTGTGGAATCGGCAGGCCGGTTCAGCCACACTCCGGGTATGCAGATCCCGGAGGTCTACTACGCTCGCAGCGGTGACGTAGCCATCGCGTACCAGGTCGTGGGATCGGGATCTCCCGATATCGTCTTCGTTCGAGGGAACACCGGCGACCTCCTCTCCACGTGGGAACAGCCGCTCCTGGTGCGACAAGTCGAGGATCTGGCCGCCATCGGCCGGCTGCTGATGCTCGACAAGCGGGGCACGGGGCTGTCCGATCGAGTACGCGAGGTGCAGTCGCTGGAGACGACGATCGATGACATCCGCGCCGTCATGGACGACGCCCGGTCCGAGCGGGCCGTCGTGTGGACGGGACTGTCCAGCACCGGTATCGGGCTCCTTTTCGCGGCCACGTACCCGGAGCGCTGCGCCGGCCTGGTACTCATCGATCCACAGGTCCGCGGGACGCGCAGCAGGGATTACGTGTGGGCCCCGACCGCCGAGGAGTGGCGCGAGCGGCTGCGCGCTGTCCGTCTGGGCTGGGGTGACCGCCACTACCTCGAATCACTCGCGCGCGAGTGGGCGCCGGAGATGGTCGATGACGGGACCTTCGTCGACTGGTTCGTCTGGCACATGAGGCGGAGCCTCAGCCCGGGGGCCGCCCTCACCTCCTTTCGCATGGCGATGGAGGTCGACGTGACCGACGTGTTGGCCGCGGTGCGGGTCCCGACCCTGCTCCTCCCGCTCCCCACCCAGCGGGAGCGTGCCACGTATGCCGCGCAGCGGATCCGTGATGCGCGCGTCGTCGAGCTCCCCTGGTTCGAGGGCATCTTCACCTGGATCCAAGACGACGTTCATCGGGCGACCATGGACGCTACCTCACGCTTTGTCCGCTCGCTGAGCGACCCGACCAGCCACGAGCGGGTGCTCACCACCATCGTCTTCACCGATATCGTGGCGTCGACCGATACCGCGGCGAGGCTCGGCGACGTGGACTGGGAGAGGCTGCTCGACCGGCATCACGCGCTCGTGCGCCGGGAATTGGCGCGGTTTCAGGGGGTGGAGCGCGGTACCGCGGGCGACGGTTTCTTCGCGACGTTCGATGGTCCGGCGCGGGCCGTCCGCGCCGCGACGGCCATCCGTGATGCAGTACAGGAGCTGGGCCTCCAGATCCGCGCCGGCGTCCATACCGGCGAGGTCGAGCTTGAAGACGGAACCGTTGCTGGGATCGCGGTTCACATCGGCGCGCGCATCGCGGCCCTTGCTGGCCCTGCGGAGGTGCTGGTCTCGAGTACTGTCAGGGACCTCGTCGCCGGATCGGGCCTCCACTTCGAGGATCGCGGCTCCCACGAGCTGAAGGGCATCCCCGAGCCGTGGCGCCTCTTCGCGGTCGGTTGAATACACATCGGAGCGTCGCACCGATCTCAACTACGGCCGGACGCCGGCCATCGGACCACGCCAATCGGTCTACACCAGGCTCGGATGTCGTGACCACATAACTCGGTCTTCGCTCGGGCCTCCACGCTCATAGCTCGCGACCCGGAACGGACGCGCGGGCGGCCGCCTGCTCGCCCGCGCCTCCGCACAGCAGTATGCAGCCAGAGCCTGCTCGTCGGACACTTGTGCAGCGGTGACTCGGTTGCCTGTCAGGTAGTTTGCGCTTCGAGCCCTCGGATGAGGAGGTCGACGAGTCCCAGCCGACACTTCCCGTGTTCGGGCAGATCCTCAGGGACCCAGAACGCCCGAGATGACAGCCGTAGGTAGTGATCAGCGATGCGGATGATGACGGGTGGCCTAAGCGCCACCAGCACGCCGGCGTACAGCAGGGCCAAGAGGATGAGGATGCCGACATCGCGGACGGCCAGCAAGTCCACGGCAGTGTTCTCCCGGACACTATCTCGCAACTAGCGCCGAGGGCACGACGGCTGGAGCACTACGGTACGGAGGCTGTCAATATGCACCACCGGGCGGAACCGAGCGGCCGCTGATCCCCATCGACCCGGCGGCGCAGGCGACCTTGGCCGCCCGCAGGGTTGACCTCGCGTTCCCCGAGCGCATACTGGCCGTGCCATGCGCGAGATGCAGCGCGTCACCGTCGTCAATAACAGCCCTGAGTTCCTGGAGATGATGGCCGACGTGCTGCACGATGCCCACTATCCCACCACCGTCATCGACGGCGACGGGGATAACACCCGTGAGTTGATCGAGGCCGCGGAGCCGGAGATATTGATCATCGACTTGCGCCTCGGCAGCGAGGGGCTCAGGGGCATGGACATCGTCCGCTGGGCACGCCAGCACCCGCAGCTTTCCATGGTCCCGACGATCATCTGCACCGGCGACCGGTTGGGCATCGAAGAGGTCCAGGAGGAGCTCGACTCCCTTCGGCGCATTACCGTGCTGATGAAGCCATTTGAGATTGACGAGTTGTACGCGGCGCTGCGAAAGCTGACGCCGGCCTAGCTGATCTCGTCCCGCAGCGCCGCAATCTGCCGGAGCAAAGTGTTGTTCCCGGCAGCCTCTTGCTCCACCTTGTTGAGGATGGCGAAGGCGCGCGACCGCATGGTTGCCATGGCGGCTGGGGCGAGACGCGACGATTCCCGACGCATGGTGACCCGGATCAGCTCCAACTGGGTCGGAATGACCTCCGGTTCCATGGCACGTCCCCCAATGCGCCATGTCGCATGCCGCGTGCCACCACTCCAGCCGCGGGGTGGCCGGTCTACGTTGGCGGGAATGGCACCGCTCGGCGCCCTGACGCAAGCCTGGACCGCCGCTGAGGCCGCGCTGCCGGTCGGCTCGCACATCGCCGGCGTCTGGCGCTTCGATGGGACGTGGATCGCCCTCACCGAAGGGCCGGACTTCGATGACTACCTTTCCGGTTCGGGCCCGTTCGTGCCGGAGGCGCTGCGCCGGATGGCTGATCGGCTAAGGGAGCGACGCGAGCCGACACGCCGCCTGCACTTGCTATTCAACGCAACCGCATGAGGTCAGAAATGGCAGGCAATCGCGGGGAGATCGACACCGGCACCGACAAGCGCTACGTGCGACGGGACGAGCAGGGACAAATCAAGGAGTCCGTTGAAGAAGGGCGCTCCAAGAGCCAGGACCAGCGCCGAGGTGCCGACACCGAATCGGAGCAGGGCCAGGGCGAGAAAGGCGATCGCTAGGAGCTCGTGGACTTGCCAGCGAGCGTTGTGGAGTTGGCCCGCTAGAGCTTGAACGCAACCCCGAACCGGCGGACGACTACCGGACGGCAATCGAGGTATCGCCGTGGGCGTATGCGACCACCGCTTCCGGATCCATTGCCCGTCCCTCGGCAAGCGCGCGCTCGACCGCCTCGTCACCGATGGCCCGCCGGGCAGCGCCGAGGGGGTCGACGACCAGCAGCACCGCGGCCGGCGGTCGGATCTCTCCCGCCGCTTGGCGGACCGCCTCCGCCGCGCCCCACAAACGGGCGACGCGCTCGTACCGGCCCATCTCCGCCTCGACCGCGGCAACGAGGAACAGGAGCCATGCCATCGCCGGACGATTGCCGGCGGCTGCCATGAGATCGAGGCCCCGCAGGTAATACTCTCGGCCGCGCGCCTTGTCGCCAGAGAATCGGTGGCCGTTGGCCAGACCGATGAGGGATTCGTTGAGCTCCCATCGCTCTCCGAGCGACTCGAAGAGCGCCACGGACTGCTCGAACAGGGGAATGGCGCCTCGCGGATCCTTACGGGCAATGCCCTGGGCCAGGCCCAGCGCCCGATAGGCGCGTGCGCTCCCGTGCCGATCGTCCAGCCGCTCCGCGAGCGCCAGGCTCTGATGGAGCAGGTCCTCCGCGCGGTCGAGATCCTTCAGATCACCCTGGACTCCGCTCCACAGCCGTGCAAAGCCCAGGTCGTAGAGCGCCCGGACCCGGTTGGTCGTCGTGTCGTCGTCGGCGGTGAAGAGCGCGAAGCCGTTCTCGAAATATCGGCGGGTCGCCACGAAGTCGCCATCCCACCAGGCGAGGCCCCCGGCGGCCGATAGCGCCCTGGCTCGCGTCTCCCGCGACGCACCTGGCAGGGCCAGGAGCCGGTCGAGCGCCTTGCGGCCCTCCCACAGCGGGCCGCGTTGGTGCCAGAAGCGCCACAGTGCGGCGGCCATCCGCAGGCCCAGGTCGGCTTCGCCGCTTCGGATTGCCCACTCGATGGCACGACGCAGATTCGGCCGCTCCAGCTCGCAGCGGTCGAGCCACGTCGCCTGCTCCATTCGCGTGAGGTGCGGCTCGGCCGCCTCGGCGAAGGATACGTAGAAGGCGGCCTGGCGCCGCTCGGTGGCATCGGCGTCGAAGTCGGTCCGCAGCCGCTCCCCGGCGTACTCACGGATCGTCTCGAGCATCCCGAAGCGCGGCTCGGCATACACGTCGGTCTGGCGCAGCAGGCTCTTGCCGACGAGCGCGGCGATCCCATCCAAGATCGCGATCCCCAGGTCGCCTGGGTCTGCGCCGAAATACAAAAGATTTCTAATAGAAGATTCTCTAACTTATCTCTCTCTATTTTCCAAATAAGTCTCTCTTATCTCCTTTTGATATTGCATAATGAGTGGTGGTATCACATGGTCTTTTA